>CASEIR010000053.1 GCA_949287925.1 uncultured Lachnospiraceae bacterium | reverse complement strand
ATTGCCCGTTTTTGACCAGAGGACTGATAATCCGATTAATTCTGGCTATATCATCTTCATTGGATAGAATTCCTGTTCGGGCTTCTGAAATCGCATGATGTGCCCTTTCATGTGCGTCTGCCGGATCATAAATACGTTTCAGAAGTGTGCATTTCGGAAGCTGGCTGCATCCATTACAAACATAAGGTGGTTTATTTTTGACAGAACAAACGTCCTCTATAAAATCCGGGCAGTGAAGCGTGCACTCAGAGCACAAACTGCATTTATATACTGACTTATGGGTACAACTCGTTCCGCACAGTTTTTTTGCTTTGCATGTAATGCGGAATTTGCAAGGATTGTACGGATATCCGGGACGCCCGCTTTTCTTGTCATAGGAATACTTTTTAATCTCCTTGGCAATTGTTGTACGGTCCTTCCCCAACTCTTTTCCGATTGCACCAAAGGAGGCATTCTCCTGAAGGCGCTGTGCAATGATCATTCGATTTTCATAGGATAAAAACTTTGACATGGTGGCTCCTTTCTCGCCGCCAGAAATCAAAGCATAACAGAAAAGAGACCAACTATCCAGTCAGTCTCATTTCGTTTGTAAAAGAAAATCCATACCTTTCTTTTACATCAATAACTATTCACTTTTCACACTTATCCGGGATAGCAGGTATGGAATCTCGGATTACAATTGAGGCATCGCCTTCGCCATCGCCTTCGCCAGCCCGTCGTTTTCCACGGTATCCGTAATATATTCCGCATAAGACTCCAACACCGGGTCATGCTCTCCCATGGCCACTGCGTGATCCGCGTATTCGAACATGGACAGATCATTGCTGCTGTCACCGAACACGTAGATCTGATCCTTCTCCAGCCCCAGATGCCGGCGCATGAACTCGATGGCTGTCGCCTTGGTAAAGTCTTTCTGAATACACTCATATACGCCGTTCTGACGGTCAATGGGCATCAGATCCTGGCGGATCGTTTCGAAAAACTCATCTTTTCTGCTCTTCTCATCTGTACAGATCAGGATCTTGTCGTAACGCAAGCCCTTCTTCTCATAAGTTTTCTCTACACCCAGACCCATGGACGCCATGTAGCGGCGCACGCTCTCGATCCCTTCAAACCGGCTGATACGTTCCGAAAAATACACGTCTTCCGTTCCTTCCAGAAGACCGTCGATCTGCAGTTCTTTCATCTTGTCAATATACTGATATCCCCGTTCCTCCGGTATCGTGCTTTCTAACAGCACTTCGTCTTTATATAGAATATACGTACCGCAGCCGCACAGGAGTCCGTCAAATCCCATGCGTTTAATCAGAACAGGAACGCTGCAGATGGTTCTTCCCGTATTGATAAATATGTAATGTCCATTCTCTCGTGCAAGCTTCAATGCCGCTGCCGCTGATTCCGGTATCTTCTTCGTCGTATCGCTGATGATCGTTCCATCTATGTCAAAAAACATTGCCGCTTTCTTCATTGCGGTAATCACTCCCTTCTTTTTTGTCCGTCATCTATTATAACGTTCTGCCCATCCGGATGGCAAGAGCCCATTTATTGACAAACACGGCCTCAACTGCTAATATTTTCGATAGAAAAAACGGCCTCGCAGCCGGAAAGGATCTGTTATCATGAATCAACTAAAGAGAATTTATTGCAGGACATTTCAGACAGGATTGAAAATTGCCCTGCCTTTTTTGCCTTACCGTAAACCCAAAATCATCGGAAGTGTCAAAGCTCTTCCGGATATTATTAAAAAGAAGAAATGCAACAACGCGCTGATCATCACCGACGCCGGCATCCGAAGCCTTGGACTGACCAGACGGCTGGAAAAGGCCCTGGAACAGGCTGGAATTCCTTATACCATCTATGATAAAACGGTAGCTAACCCTACGACAGAAAATGTATCCGAAGCCCTGGAACTGTATCAGACCTGCGGCTGCGACTGTATCATCGGATTCGGCGGCGGTTCCAGCATGGACTGTGCCAAAGCAGTTGGCGCCAGAATTGCCAAGCCCAATCAATCCCTGGCTAAAATGAAAGGCATTCTGAAAATTCACAAAAAGCTTCCACTGCTGATGGCGATTCCCACAACCGCGGGAACCGGCAGCGAAACGACTCTTGCAGCCGTAATCACAGACGCGGATACCCGGTACAAATACGCTATCAACGATTTCCCGCTGATCCCCCGTTATGCGGTACTGGATCCCAAGGTAACCTTAAGTCTGCCACCCTTTATCACAGCAACCACCGGAATGGACGCCCTGACCCACGCCGTAGAAGCCTACATCGGCCGTTCCACCACCTATGGAACCCGGCAGGATGCTCTAATGGCCGTGAAGCTGATTTTTGAAAATATCGATACTGCCTACAACGACGGCAATAATGTAGAGGCCAGAAGGAACATGCTTCACGCTTCTTTCTATGCCGGATGCGCATTTACCAAATCCTATGTGGGTTACATTCATGCCATCGCCCATTCCCTGGGCGGGGAATACAACGTGCCCCACGGGCTTGCCAATGCAGTGATCCTTCCCCATCTTCTCATTGCCTACGGGGACACAATACATAGGAAGCTATCTAAATTATCCATAGCTGCCGGCCTTGCAGACGAACAAACGCCTGCCGATGAAGCAGCCAGAAGATTTATCTGTGCCATTAAAGATATGAAAAAACGATTTGGAATTGGTGATACAATTCCTCAGATCCGGGAAGAAGACATTCCAAAGCTTGCCCACTATGCCGACAAGGAAGCCAACCCGCTTTATCCGGTGCCGGTACTGATGAACGCATCCGAACTGGAACCCTTCTATTATATGCTAATGGAAACAAGCACCTCGAAAGGAGACGATGAACATGACAGAACAAGAGATTAAAAATCTGGTAACGCAGCAGCGGAAATATTTTCATACCGGCGCCACCTTGCCGGTGGAAGAACGGATCAAGGCGCTGCGGAAACTTCAACTCTGCATCCGGCAGCATGAACAGGACATCAATATTGCCTTGAAAGCAGATCTTGGAAAAAGCAATTTTGAAACCTACATGTGTGAAACAGGGATCGTGTTGGAAGAAATATCTTATATGCTGAAGCACATCCGCTCCTTTGCCAGGGAACACCGGGTGCCGACCCCATTGGCTCAGTTCCACTCCCGAAGTTTCAAAAAGCCCTCACCCCGGGGCGTCGTGCTGATCATGAGTCCCTGGAACTACCCGTTCCAGCTGACACTTGCGCCTCTGGTGGATGCATTGGCTGCTGGAAATACAGCCATTGTAAAACCAAGCGCCTACTCCCCTCACACCAGCGAATTCATTTACAAGATGCTCCGGCAATGCTTTGACGAATCCTACGTCGCCGTCGTCACCGGCGGACGCGCCGAAAACACCTGCCTGTTGAAAGAGCATTTCGACTATATCTTCTTCACGGGAAGCCAGGCGGTGGGCAAGGAAGTTATGCGCCAGGCTGCCGAACATCTCACTCCGGTCACCCTGGAGCTGGGCGGAAAAAGTCCCTGTATCGTGGAAGAAAGCGCGAATCTGAAGCTGGCCGCCAAACGGATCGTATTCGGCAAATACCTGAACTGCGGACAGACCTGCGTAGCGCCGGATTACATTTACTGCCAGCGGAACATCAAAGAACGGCTGATCAAAGAGATCCAGCGGCAGATCCGGAAACAATACGGCAAGCAGCCACTTCACAATCCGGACTACGGCAAGATCATCAATGCCAAACATTTCGAACGGATTCTGGGACTGATCGATCCGAAAAAAGTGATCGCCGGAGGCGGCTCCGACAGACACTCCCTGCGGATCGAACCTACCGTTATGGACAATGTAACCTTCGCAGATCCGGTTATGCAGGAAGAAATCTTCGGACCGGTCATGCCCATCCTCACCTTTGATCACCTGGACGAAGCCATCCGGAACATTAACTCCAAGGCACATCCTCTGGCGCTGTACATTTTTACGAATAAGCAGGCTGCTGCCCGCAAAGTACTGACCCGCTGCGGCTTCGGAGGCGGATGCATTAATGACACCATCATCCATCTGGCTACCACCGAAATGGGCTTTGGAGGCTTTGGCGAAAGCGGAATGGGATCCTACCATGGCAAAACAGGTTTCGATACCTTCTCCCACTACAAGAGTATTGTAGACAAAAAAACATGGCTGGATCTGCCTATGCGTTACCAGCCATACAAAAAAAGAAACGAAAAATTAATACACCGCTTCTTAAAATAACCACATTGGGGACGGGGAATTTTCGAAAATTCCCCGTCCCCAATGCGTTAGCAATATCGGTCTCTTTTCGGGTTGACATCTTTTTCAATCGCCGCGATTTTCAAGATCTCAATCTTCTTCTCTTCTGCATAGTGTCTTACAGCTTCTACGTCTGTTTCTTCAATCATCAGTGAGATCCCGCAGCACTTACTGGCCGCCCTCGGGGTAGGCGATATCACGGCCCGGATCCCGATCCTGCGCAGCTCATGATAGAGCCGCATTCCGCTGTCATGATTATGAAATAATACGTAATGCTGTATCTGCTGCATCTTAATCCCTTCTTTTTGTTATTTCATTTGTAAATTTACCGGTTCAGCATTTCGATAAACGCGCTGACTCTGGTCCGAAGCTGCTGTGCATCGCTGTCCGTGTAATCAGTCTCAATTCCGAGTACCGGAATTCCGGCTTCTTTCATGGCCCGTTCTACGAAATATCCTTCGGTGTCATAAAGATTACAGAACTTCAGGTTCACATCGATAATTCCATCTACCTTGTATTCCTTCGCCAACCGCAGGATATCATCGATTCGTCCACTGTTCGGTGTGAAGCATGCGCAGTTGATCTTCATATAGCGTTCTGCGATAGCCTGGATCTGGTCTTCCACCGTATCCTTCGTCTCATCCACCAGATTCTCGAAATACCGGGTTCCGGTACACATCTCTTCACAGACGATCACTCCACCGCTGGTTTCCACAATATTATGGAGCTTCCAGTTCGGAATCGCAAGCGGGGTTCCTGTCAACATGATCCGTTTAGTTCCATCCGCCACAACACTGACGCCATCCCGGATTCTCTGCTCCAGCTCATCGCAGAGCTTATTGGTCATCTGGGTAAATCTGGCCGGATCATCATAAAATGCGATCTGAGAAATCACCAAGGCATCTGTACCGCTGATTGGAAGTTTCTCATTCTTCCTGCAGTTATACAGTCTCTCCAGCGCTTTTCTCTTCTCATTGATCAGCTTGATCGCCGCTCCTAGTTTTTCCGCTGTCACCGTGTTGCCGGTAAATTCTTCTACTTTCTCTTTAAATGCCGTAATCTCTTCCGCCCAGGCTTTCACATCCTTCGCCCGTTTCATCTGCGGCAGATCCATCACATACACCGGCACATCTTCGCCCAGGATTTCCCAGGCCTTTTTCTTACCGTCGCAGGTCGTCTCACCGATGTACATATCCGCAATCCGGAAAAATGGACAAGTACGGTCCAGTCTGGCTCCCACCGAAGCCTTGATCAGTGGACAGGTATTGGTAGGAAGTACCTTTTCGCCGCCTGGCACCCAGAACTGCGAACCGCCGCAAAGCCCTGTCGCAATGGCATCTGCTGCAAAAACCACCTCATCCGGCACATAGACACAGAAAGTTCCGAACACTTTGCCGCCCTTCTTCTGATGCTCGATCAGCTCTGCCGGACGGATTCCATGGATATCCGCAACCACCATATTGTAGTAGTCCATGCATTCCGGCCGGTTTTCCTGAGACAGAAATACATCTCCAAAAGCCTGCGGCAGTACTGCACACAACTGGTCATGCAGCTCCAGATTCATCCCCAGATCACTCCACATTTTATGATTGTCTGCCATAATTTAGTCCTCCTTTTTCGTACGTTTTCACTAGTTCTAACGTAACACTTTTTCTCAATAAGAACAACGAAGATCTGGCAGATCTATTATTGATTTTTTTACATTTTCAACTGATTTATTGAATATCTCTATTACTATATTTCAGCATTTCTTCTATTGCATTGATACAGATGTCCATCTCTTCAACGGTATTCGAAGCGCTGAACGCAAAGCGTACCGTCCCCTGCGGAAATGTGCCAAGAGACTGGTGTGCCAGCGGCGAGCAATGAAGCCCCACCCGGGTCATCACCCCGGCCCGGCGTTCCAGCTCAAAAGCTGCCATTGCATTATCCATGGTCCGGAAATCCAGCGAAACCACCGCCACCCTGTTTTCCAGGTCCTGACGTCCGACGATCTTTACCCCATCCAACCGTAACACCCGGTCCAGGAAATACCCGGTCAGTTCCATTTTTCTGCGGTGCAGATTCTCAATCCCCTTCTCCTCCAGATAGGAAAGAGCTGCGTGAAGTCCGATGATTCCCGGCAGATTCATCGTACCACTCTCATATTTATCCGGCAGATAATCCGGCATCTCCAGCAGGTCCGATTGGCTTCCGGTTCCTCCCGCAATATAAGGTTCCATCTGTGAATCCAGCGCTTCTGAGATCAGGAAGCCGCCGATCCCCTGGGGACCCAGAAGACTTTTATGTCCCGCATAAGCCAGAAAATCAATCCCAATTTTCTCCATATTAATATCCAGTGTTCCCGCCGTCTGTGCCGAATCCACCACAAAAAACAGATGATGACGCCGGCAGATCTCCCCCAGATCCTCAAGGGGCAGCACCGTTCCGCATACGTTGGATCCATGGGAAACAATCACCGCTTTTGTAGAAGGCCGGATCTTGCTTTCCACCTGTCCGGGATCCAGATTCCCCTGTATATCCACCTGTGCAATATCATATTCCACGCCTTTTTTCGCCATCTGGAACAATGGCCGCATGACCGCATTGTGTTCCAGCCCGGATACGATCACATGGTCTCCCGGCTTTAAAAATCCTTTGATGAAATAATTCAAAGAGCAGGTCACTCCCGGTGAAAAGATCACCCGTCTTGAATCCGCTGCATGAAACAGCTTCGCCAGCTTCTCTCTGGCATCCAGCACGCGCCCTGCCACCTCATAGGCGCCTTCATAATTCCCCCGGTTCACATTAAAAGCTCCGTTCGCCAGCAGATCCGCCACCGCCTCTGCAACGCCCGGAGCCTTGGGCCAGGATGTACTTCCATTATCAAAGTATATCTTCCCGTCCATATATACACCTACCTGTAGATTTTTTCCAGAATATCAACCGCCCGCTCGATCCCCAGCCGGCTCACATTCAGGAGCAGATGATGAGAATCAATGCTTCCCCATTCCAGGCCGGTATGGGATTCGTAATAATACCGGCGTTCCCGGTCCATCCGCTTAATCTTCTCCGCCGCCTTGCGCTCGGATATGTCAAACTTCTCTGCAATCCGTCTTACCCGGTCCTCCCACTCCGCACAGATAAACACATTCATGCAGTTGGGATTCTCCCGCAGCAGATAGTCCGCGCAGCGTCCCACAATCACACAGGAACCCCGGTCCGCCAGTTTGCGGATGATATCTGACTGAAGCTCAAACACCTGCTGATTCAACGGAGGGATGTATTCCGTACCTTTGGTCTGGCTGGTCTTTTCAATCGGATCCAGCACAAATCCTTTCAGAAAGCTGTTCAGTGTCGTCTCATCCAGGGCTTTCGCCGTCTCTTCTCCGATATCCAGCTTCTCTGCCACCATACGGATCAGATTGTTGTCATAAAGGGGAATATCCAGCCGGGTTGCCAGCCGGTTGCCCACTTCATGACCGCCGCTGCCGAATTCACGGCCGATGGTAACAATTTTGTGTTCTGCCATACAGATCCCTCCCATCTTCTGCATTTTCCTGCTCTCCATATAATCAAGTGTTTTTTCAATAAATTCAATACTTTCTGATACCTATTAATGAATGGAACTAAGGTTATGGAGTGATCTTTACCTCATACAGGGCAGATATATAGTAATAATGGGTACACCAAATAAAACGTCATCACTATTCGTTTTAAATGGCCTCGATGTATACCCATCCCTATATGGCAGCTCACCTCTCATGTCCAACAGGATCATCCTCCTTACGGTGGGTCCTCACTTCCTTCGTTCTGCCTGTCCATAACCAGGGTGCCAGCTTAGCTATTTATCAGGGTCAGACCCTCTGGAGAAAATTCCTGCCGGCTACCAGCTCATTCTTTGTACTTTCATTACTGATCCAAACACTTTTATTACAGCACCTTTCGGTGGACGCTTCCTGTAATCATTATGGTTGTTTCATTTTATGGAACTATGCAGCTTTTCGCTGTGTTCCTGGACGCTTGATATCTCCAAGCATCTTTGATGCATCATAACGGATTCCTTTTGTAAGAATTACATGGAATACTCTTATCAACTTACAAGCTACCGCTATAAGTGACTGCATCTTTTTTAATGGATTTTTTTCTCTGGTGGTATAATACTTGTGGATTTCCCGGAATTCCTCATTCTTACCCACTACTGATATAGCAGCCTCGAAAAGCAGATATCTAAGGCGTTTACGACCTCTTTTGCTTATCTTTGTCCTTCCGTTATGCTTGCCTGAACTATCTGCCACCAGTTCCAGTCCCGCCAGTTTCTGAAGTTCTTTTGTGTTATCGAAGCGCGTGATATCACCAACCTCTGCTATGAAACCAGCTACTGTTGTTATTCCTATGCCTTTTATTTCAAGCAGTTTATCTACATGCTCAATCTGCTGGCACAGCTCTTTGATCAGGCCATTGACCCGTTCAAGACGTTTGGTTTGAAGTTCATAATCCTCAATCAGATCCTGAATCTCCATTTTGGCTTCGGCAAGACCTGATTTTAATCCTATGCTGTTCATTGCCGCATTCAGAATCAATATGGCCTTCTTATGCCCATTTCCCCGGAGTTTTGCATCTTTCCATATCTTAATGATGCCGTCCACTCCAAGTTTTACTATCTCCTCAGGAGTTGATGCCTGCTTTAATACTAACAACCCTCCCTTGGCGTCTATATGTGTATAAATCCCCTTATATTCCGGGAAGTACACCGCAATCCATTTCTGCAAACGATTCTTTGCTCTGGTCAGCTCCTCTACGAGGAGAAACCTACGGTTTGAAGCATTTCGCAGTTCTGCATACACGCCTGTCGGCATATATGAATAAAAATATCGTCCATCTTTTACAAGCCCCGCTATAACACGCGGATCTTTTCTGTCATTTTTTGATGGGCTGTTGTCGTCCAATTCCTTGGTCTTATGCACATGATGCGGATTTACCATTACAAACTTTATGTCTTTTTCACCCATGAACTGCCCAAGGTCGAACCAGTAGTGACCTGTTGGTTCAATTCCTACCATTGCCTCTTCAAGTTTATTTTTCTGCATCAGCTCTACGACTGTGTTATAAAAGCTGTTGAATCCCTCCATAGAGTTCGAAAACGGTACAGGCTTTTTGGTAAGCTCGATGCCTCTCCAGTTAAAAGCTCTAAAATAATGCTTCTCACTGCCAACATCAATACCAACGATCATTGTTGTTTCTTTTACTTGCTCAGTCTTCTTGTTTTGTGTAGAATTCATTTGTAGATACCTTCCTTATTCTGTTCATTTGCTAACTGGCCGGTCAGCAATGACAGTTTAACTTAGGTATCTATTTTTGTAAAATCATTTACTCTCTACACTTTGAATTATACAGGAAGCT
>CASEIR010000052.1 GCA_949287925.1 uncultured Lachnospiraceae bacterium | reverse complement strand
ATATACACCATCTGTCGGTGTGCAATAAACGCTAATGGAGTTGATTTGTTCATAAGAGTAGTGTATAATTTTTTTGGAAATTTTAACTGCCAGCTTCATAAAAAACTAGAGAAGGGGATCTGTATCTTCTGGCGGGCTAATAGAGAGAATCGAATATATCCGCAGATATCCGGCCTGAAACGAGAGATCCCTGAAGGAGATAATTCATGAGTAAACTGACAGAACTTACGGAAAAATTGTGGACAGAATATTTCAATGGAGATGAGGAGAAGGTTTGTCATCTTCTGGATATACTTTGTGAAGATGTCCGTGTGATCGGAACCGGAAAGCATGAGTTTTATGAGAATCTGCATGATTTCAGGAATGCTGTCTGGAAAGAAATTGAGGAGAGAAAGAATATTACCTTCCAGTTCAGAGATCTGAGATGTGAGGAAATACGGTTAAGTGACGAGATTTCCCTAGTTTACGGAAATGTAACCATTAATTGGGAAAATGATGACAGAACTGTTGCAATCAATATGGACAGCCGCATTTCTATTTTATATAAAAAGTATGACGGAAAATGGAAAATCATACATATTCATCAATCCAATCCGAATCAAGAGCAGCTGTCAGGAGAATATTATCCGAAAACTCTGGTTGACCAGGTTAAAACGGCGAACCAGAAGATAGAATCGCTTACAAAGCTTGCAACCATAGATGGTCTGACTGAATTGATCAATCTTCGTACGTTTAAGGAAAAATATGGCGAATATAGGAAGAAAGCCGCCTGGCTGTTTGTCATTGACATAGATGAATTTAAAAGAATCAACGACCAGTACGGACACTTGAAAGGGAATCAGGTGCTGATTGAACTGGCAAAGATCTTGACATCTGCCATCCGGGAGAACGACCTCGTCTGCAGGATGGGAGGGGATGAGTTCATTTTGCTCTGTACGGAGATAAAAGAAGAAAGACATGCAGAAAGTCTGGCAGAGCGTTTGCTGGACAATGTATGTCGGCGCTCAGACGGTGAAATCCCCATGTTTGGCATATCGATAGGAATCACCCGGATAGAGCCCGGAGAGCCGTTGGAAGGCGCGTTCAAAAGAGCGGATCATGCTTTATACAATTCCAAAAAGAGTGGAAAGGGACGCTATTCTATATGCTATCAGACCATATAGAACCTGCGTTTTGTTATAAATACAGCAGAAAGGAGATTTTGGCGCCTGTGACGTGACAAATTCTCTTTTCTGTTATAATGTAGATAAATAAAGCTATGAGCGGTTACAAGGGGAAAAAGTTGTGAATAAATGGTTTTTATCGGCAGAGTTATTCTCTTTTATTATTATTCTGATTCTGATGTTGAATTTTTATGAACGGAGATGGAAAGATTTTCCGAAACGGAAAATCTATAATTACTGTCTGCTGATATCTGCCGGAACCATTCTGCTGAATATTATATGTGTCTATCTTATTGGACATGTGAACTTCTTTCCTTTATGGATCAATATATTATGTAACAGCGCATACTTCCTTTTGATTGTTCTGGTATCAACGATTATTGCTTATTATATTATGTACCTGCTTTATGAGCACATTTACCAGCGCAGGGGACTGCAGATATTTAAAGGGGTTCTTGCTTTCTTATATGCCGTTTTTGTTTTGATGATATTATATAATGTGAAAAGCGGCATTATTTTTTATTTTGACGAGAACGGGACATATCACAGAGGTCCGCTGATCAACAGCGGATATGTGATTATGGGAATCCAGCTGCTTTTTCTGATTGTTTTTACGGTCCGGAATGTACAGAGTATCAGTAATTCCATGCTTCGTGTCATGCGGATACTTCCGCCCAGTATTATCCTCTTAACCATATACCAGCTGCTGTTCCCCGATGTATTGTTTAACGGAGGAATTCTGGTTACGGCTAACATCATCCTTTTGGTAAATTTCCAGAATCTCCGTATCGAACAGGATACGTTGACGTCGAGCGGAAACAGAAACAGCTTTGTTCAGGAACTGAAATTGAAAACGGGGGGACTTCAGTGGTTCCAGATTATCGTGGTGTCGATTCATAAGTTTGGCAGTGTAAATCAGCGCTACGGGGATGAAAAAGGGGACGAATTATTATACTATGTTGCGAAGTGGCTTGAAAAGTCGCATGCATCGGGTATTTCATTCAGAATCAGCAATGTGGAGTTTGCGCTTATGGTTCCATTTACGGGCAAGGAAGAGGCGGATAAACTGCTGGAATATGTTTGCAGACGATTTAAGGAACCGTGGATTATCGGCGATATGGATGTCGTACTGGATTCGTCCTTTGCGGAGATTATATGTACAGATGGGAAATGGAACGCGACGGACATTATTGCATTTTTGAATTTCAGTCTGGCGCTTGCCGATACAAAAAAGAACCGGATTGTCCGTTTTGATGAAGCCGCGTATAAGCAGATGGAATATCGGAACCGTATAATAAAACTTATGCAGGATTCTGCAAGGAGAAAGCGGTTCCAGGTGTGGTATCAGCCGATTTATCAATGTAATTCCGGAAAATTCAGTATGGCGGAAGCGCTGATCCGGATGAAAGATGAGGAAGGCAATATGATCAGTCCGGCGATTTTTATCCCGCTGGCAGAACAGCATGGTCTGATGCGGGAAATCAGTAAAGTGGTGCTTGAAAATACGTGCCGTCTTCTGGCTGATCCGGCATCAGAAAAACTGAGAGCTGTTTCGGTTAATCTGTCTATGCAGCAGTTCCTGTCATCGGAAATACTGGATGATATCGGCAGGCTTATGAAACAGTATCCATTTGACCCGGCGAGGCTGAAACTGGAACTGACGGAGCGGGTTCTGGCTGAAGACATTCCGCAGATGCATTATGTGATGAATGAATTGAACAAGATGGGAATCCGGTTTTCCCTGGATGATTTCGGAACAGGGTATTCGAATCTGTCTACGGTGTTGTCTAGTTCTTTTTCCTGCGTTAAGCTGGACAGGAGCCTGATTCAGGAATATTCGAAGGGCGGGAAACAGATCTCTATTGTAACAGCATTGGTGGATTTGTTCCACCAGATGGGATGTCAGGTGGTGGCGGAAGGCGTGGAGACAGAGGAGCAGGCGGCTCAGCTGATTCAACAGGGAGTAGACTGGATTCAGGGGTTCTACTATGCGAAACCAATGCCGGAAGAAGCGTTGTTGAAGCTGCTGCGGGCAGACTCAGAAATAAAAGATTGTTAATAGAAAAAACGTTGCTTTTGCGGTTGGTTATGTCTGCAAAAACAACGTTTTTTAAATTTTTTATTGTTTCTGTTCAAGAGAAATGAACAGATCTTCCGGCCTTGCGGCGATAGATGCTCTCGGCACGGAGAAGTTCGGGAATCCGTCCGGATCCCAGAATACTTTGCCGATATAGGTGTGGCGTCCGGCGTCGTAAAGCAGTTGGTAGTAGTCGTCTTTAATGACGATAATATTCGGCGGACTGGTCATGTCACACTGTATATGCCCCATCAGGGGTAATAGTGTTGTTCTTCGACGGCATTTCTTTTCAGAAGTTTCAATTCTTCGTTCCATGAAGACTCCGAGATATCAGCGGATTCTTTTCCGTCCCTATTTTCAAAAAAGTCTTGTTTTAGTTTTTCTATATATTTTTGTATAGGAAGACTTTTTTTATAGACTTCAACCTGATAATTCCTGTAATCATCCGCGCTGTCGAATGCGGATATGACAGCCTCCAGATCTGCGCGGCTGTCGGATATAATAGTTAGAAATGTTTCTATTTATAAAAGAAACCTTAATAAATCTTAAATACAATTGGGGACGGGGAATTTTCGAAAATTCCCCGTCCCCAATTGTATTCGGAGCGCGGCGACCATATAATAAGTGGTAACAGGATATGGTTTTATGGTTTACGGCGGGAATCCGCCGGGAAGGAGGTTGGTTTATGACGGACAGGATTGAAAGGATCCGGCAGAATTATGTGAATGCGAAGCCGGCGATTTCGTATGAGCGGGCGCTGATCTGGACGGAGTCTCACAAGCGGACGGAGGGGAAGCATGTGGCGATCCGGCGCGCGCAGGCTTTTTATGATACGTGTGCGGAGCTTACGGTACATATTTTTGAAGGAGAATTGATTGTGGGGGCGGTAGGAGAGTTCCGGAAATGCGGTATCCTGACGCCGGAGTTTTCGTGGATGTGGGTGGACCGGGAGATGGATACCTTTGACCAGAGACCGCAGGATCCGTATGTGATGACAAAGGAGCAAAGAGAGTTTGTGCGGGAGCGGATTTTCCCGTACTGGAAGGACAAATCGCTGGAGGAGGCCTTCCTGGCCCGGGTGCCGGAGGAGACGAAGCGGATCGGTGTGGATACGGGAGTGATCGACAATGATTCAAAATGGCGTCAGGCGGTGGGCGAGGTGACGCCGGATTATCAGGACGTGCTGTTTGTCAAAGGATTTGGCGGCATCGCCCGGGAAGCCCAGGAGAAGATTGCCCAGCTGGACGCGGCGGTGCCGGAGGATATGGATCGGATGATTTTCTACCAGTCGATACTCCTGACGTCCCAGGGAATTATCCGGTATGCCAACCGTTATGCAGACGAAGCGCAGCGGCTGGCTCAGCTGGAAGAGAACGAGGAGAGAAAGACGGAGCTGCTGCGGATCGCGGAGAACTGCAGGCGGGTGCCCGAGTATCCGCCCAGGACATTTTATGAGGCGATGCAGTTCGTGTGGTTTACCCAGGTGGGAGGAATTCTGTCGGAAAATCCCCTTTCCCTGAATCCGGGTCGGTTTGACCAGTATATGTATCCGTATTACCGGAAAGATGTGGACGAGGGAAGACTTACGAAGGAAGAAGCCCAGGAGCTGATCGAGGCCCTGTGGCTGAAATATTCCGAGTGGGTGTGGACCATTTCCTCCAATACGGCGGATTATTTCGCGGGCTACAATCAGTTCCAGAATCTGACGGTGGGAGGCAGAACCCGGGAAGGACTGGACGCCACCAACGACCTGACCTATATGGCGCTGAAGGCCACGGAAGAAGTAAAGACCCATCAGCCAGGACTGAGCGTGCGGATTCACGCGGACTGTCCCCAGGAATTTCTGGATGCGGTGACGCATCTGGTCAGTAAAGGAACGGGATTCCCGGCCATCCATAACGACAGCGTGGGATACCAGATGCTGCTCAACGCAGGCTATGAGCCGGAGGACGCAAGGGACTGGAATAACTGCGGCTGTGTGGTTCCCCATTATCGCAAGACGGGCGAATGGACGGCGGCGGTGAACGTGAACTTCGGCTGTGCCCTGGAGTATGCCCTGAACGAAGGCAGGAGCCGGCTGACCGGGAAAATGATGGGGCTGGCGGAAAAACCCTGCCGGGAGTTTGCAAGCTACGAAGAAGTGGAACAGGCCTTCTACAGACAGTTCCGGAACCTGTGCCGCCATTCCATCATAGCAACCCTGGAAGCCCAGAAGCTGCACCAGGAAATGGTGCCCAGACCGTTTCTGTCTTCCTGCATCGAAGCCTGTTTGGAACAAGGGAAGGATCTGAGCCAGGGCGGCGCGAAATACAACGTGGGACCGGTGATCACCGGGATCGGGTTGGCAGTCACGGCCAATTCCCTGGCTGTGATCAAGAAGCTGGTATTCGAAGAACAGGCGGTGACCATGGAGGAGCTGGACCGGGCGCTCGCGGCAAACTGGGAAGGCTATGAGGATCTGCGGGAACGGGCCCGGGAGGTTCCCAAGTACGGCAACGATGACGATTACGTGGACCGGATCGCCCTGGAGATCGCCAACTGGTATTACCGGGAGATCCATCAGTATAAAGATGTATTCGGATCCCCGTTCAACACCGCATTTATGGGAATCTCCAACTATATCCCCATGGGACGGGTGCTGGGCGCCACGCCCTGCGGCCGGAAGAACGCAGAGCCCTCCAGCGAGGGTGTTTCCCCCTATGTGGGAAGCGATACGTCCACGCCGCTGGCAGCCATGCGATCTGCGGCGAAGATCAATCAGGAGATCCATTCCGGAGGCACCCTTCTGAACCTGCGGCTGAATCACGAACTGGTAGCGACGAAACGGGGACAGGCGAATCTGGGAGCTATGATACAGGCATTTTTCGCCCTGGGCGCATTTCACGTACAGTTTAACACCCTGTCTTCCAAAGTGCTGCGGGAAGCCCAGGAGCATCCGGAAAACTACAAGGACCTGCTGGTGCGGGTGGCCGGATACAGCACGCAGTTTGTGAATCTGTCCCGGTCCATGCAGGACGCCATCATCGCCAGGACGGAGCATGCCGAATTCTGATCCGGACAGAAACGGAACAGAAAAGCCGGCAGGAAATGATGGAAGGCAGCAGAAGCCGACAGATAAGAGCACAGGACGAAGGACAAGGGAGGAGGCGCGCAGCATGGGAGGATATGTGATGCAGATCCAGAATTATTCGGTCAATGACGGGGAGGGAATCCGCACCGCAGTTTTTCTGGCCGGCTGTCCTTTGCGCTGCCGCTGGTGCGCCAATCCGGAGGGTCAGACTATGGAGAATGTGATGACCGGCTATCTGGAGACGGATGAAGTGATCCGCAAGATCCGGCGGCAGATGATCTTCTACCGGTGCTCCGGGGGAGGCGTCACCTTCTCCGGCGGTGAGGCGACGGTACAGCTGGAATTTCTGGAAGAGCTGACGGAACGGCTCTACGACATGGGAATATCGCTGGCGCTGGAGACCTGCGGACAGTTTGAGTACCAGAAGGTCCGCAGGGTGCTGGAGAAGATGGATCTGATCTTTTATGATATCAAACACATGGATGCTGAACGGCACCGTTTTTTTACAGGGGTATCCAACCGGCGGATCCTGGAAAATGCGGAGCGCGTCTGCGCCGCCGCCGTCCCGGTGGTCATCCGCGTTCCGGCGATTCACGGGGTGAATACGGACGAAAAGAATATCAAAGAAACACTGGAGTTTCTCCGGGACAGATGCCGGGGAGCGAAACTGGAATTTCTGCCCTACCATACCCTGGGAGAAGTCAAGTACAGTAAACTTGGACTGGAGCCTCCTTCGCAGACGTATCAGAGACCGTCGGAGGAAGAGATCGCCGGGTGGCGCCGGATGGCGGAGCAGATGGGCATTGAGATGGTATCATACCGGTAAGAGAGGAGAGCAAGATGCAGATTACGGATATCTGGATCCGGAATTTTAAGTCGATCCGGGAGATTCATATGGAACAGGTGGAAAATGCCCTGATCCTGGTGGGCAAGAACGACACCGGCAAGACGGCGGTGCTGGACGCCCTGCGGGCTGTCAGCGGAGATTATGAGATCGGGCCCGAAGATTTCCGGGAAGATCTGTCCAATATTGAGATCATGCTTTGCCTGGCAATCACAGAAAAGGACCTGGAACGTTTCCACCGGGAGGGAAGGATCAGCCGGTACCGCCGGTATGACGCCTGGTATCAGGATTTCTGCCGGAAATTTCCTTCCTATGATCCCGGGACAGGAACACTGAGCTTTGAATTTGTGGCCAACCGACAGGGCCAGACAAGGTACGGGGATGGTTTCCGCAAGGACAACCGGTATATCCGGGAGGTCCTGCCGCAGATTTATTACATGGACGCTCAGCGGGACCTGGACTGCTTCCAGGAGGATCTGCTGCTGATGCAGGAAGATGACCTGCTGAAACAGATGCGGTCCGGCTGCTGCATGTTCAACCGGGCGAAGGAGTGCAACCACTGCTTTTCCTGTATCGGACTGATCCATCAGAAGAAGACGGAGGAGCTGAACGCTTTTGAAACGGCGAAGCTGCTGGACTATAAGTTGTATCAGCTGAATCTGGATGAATTCTCCCGGCGGGTGAATGAGAATTTCCGCAGGAACGGAGGCAGGGAGCGGATCGTCTATTCCATGAACCGGGATATTGAGAAAATGCTGTCGGTAACGGCGGAGATGGAGTCCGGCCCGAAAGGCAGCTGCAGGCCGGTGCAGACCATGGGGAAGGGGATGCGCAGCATCTATATGCTGTCCCTTCTGGAAACCTGTGAAGAGAACGGCGGGGAGTTCCAGGACCTGATCCTGGCGGAGGATCCGGAGATCTTCCTGCACCCGAAGATGCAGAAGGTATCCGGGGAGATCCTGTACCGGATCTCCAGGCGGAACCAGGTGATCTTCTCCACCCATTCCCCCAACCTGCTGGCGAATTTCAACAGCCGGCAGATCCGGCAGATGTGGGTGGACGCCCAGGGAGAGCCTCACGTCAGCGAGAAAACGGATATTAGCGCGGTGCTGGACGATCTGGGCTATACGGCGGTGGATCTGATGAACGTGAACTTTGTCTTTATCGTGGAGGGGAAGCAGGACAAGAGCCGCCTGCCCCTGCTGCTGAAGAAATACTATTCTGAGACTTATGATGAAGAGGGAAACCTGTCCAGAATCGCCATCATCACCACCAACAGCTGCACCAATATTAAGACGTATGCGAATCTGAAGTACATGAATCAGGTCTATCTGAAGGATCATTTCCTGATGATCCGGGACGGGGACGGCAAAGATCCGGAAGAATTGCGCCGGCAGCTGTGCCGGTATTATGAGGAGCGGAACCTGGAGGATGCGGACCGGCTGCCCCATGTGACGCAGAAGAACGTGCTGATCCTGAAGTATTATTCCTTCGAGAATTATTTTCTGAACCCGAAAATCATGGCTCAGATCGGCGTGATAGAATCAGAAGAAGCTTTTTACGAGATTTTCCTGGAGAAATGGAAGGAATATCTTCATAAGATCCGCAGCGGAAAACATCTGACGGAAGTGATCGGGAGAGACCTGGAGACGGTGGAAGACGTGAAAAGCTATATGGAAGAAATCAAAATCTATCTGCGGGGACACAACCTGTATGATATCTTCTATGGAAGATACAAGAATCGGGAAACGGACGTGCTGACACAATATATTGAGGCGGCGCCCCGGGAAGAGTTCCGGGATATTCTGGATAAAGTGGAAGCTTTTGTCTATTTTGAAAGCAGGGTCAGGCCATAGATTCCTGCAGTATATGGGACTTGAAAAAAGTATGGAGAAATATAAACGGGACTGGGCAAGGCTTTTTGGTGAAAATGCACAGTCCTGCTTTTTTTTGCAAATGGGGACGTAGCATTTTTATAAAATGCTACGTCCCCATTTGAGATCTGCCGGTTTTGCGGCGATAGATGCTCCTGGCACGGAGAAGTTGGGGAATCCGTCCGGATTCCAGAACACTTTTCCAATATAAGTGTGGCGTCCGGCGTCGTAGAGCGGCTGGTAATCGTCGTCGCCCAGATAACGCTCTTCCTGGCGGCCGTGGTAAACGATAAGGTCTTCGGAGTCGTCTGAGGACCGCGTGAAGCTGTTGTGCCCGGGGCCGAAGATACCGTTTTTGCGGCTGCTTTGGAAGACTGGATACGGAAGTTTATGCCAGCATGCCGGATCAAGCAGATTGCCGTCCTCATTTGCCCAGATCATTCCGACACAGTACATGGCGTCGGTTCCGCTGGCAGAAAAGGTGACGAATATCCGCCCGTTTCGTTTGAGAATGGCCGGACCTTCGTTAACTGGAAAACCGTGAAGTTCCCAGCTATATTCCGGATGAGTCAGTACAACGGCCGGAGTATCGATAGTCCAGGGATTTTTTAGCCGGGCGATCATGATGTCGGAAATGTTGTTGGTTTTCTGAGCCCATAACAGATAGTCGCAGCCATTGGCGTGAAGATAAGTATGGTCCAAAGAAAAATCTGTAAAAGCAATATCTCCCTCTATGGTGGTCTGAATAGGACCTCTTTCAACCCAGGGATCGGTCATAGGATCATCCCCTTTACATTCCAGCACGTGGGGCCGGATATTCCAGGAAGAGGTGTCGGAAATGGTCGCTGTATAATAAACATACCAGTGCCCGTGGATCCGGTGCAGCTCCGGCGCCCATAGATGAGGGCTTCCGGTACCATTTAATATAGGTGCTTTTTCATAGATTACCTGTTCCTGGTATCGGCCGGAATTGTCGGCAAGATCTTCCAGAGTGTCGGCGCAGCGCAGGATCAGATAGAGATATTGATACCGCCCGTCCAGATTGTGTCCGGCGTCTGTATGAGATGCTATAAAATAGTACTTTCCGTCCGTATGTTTGTAGATCCATGGATCAGCCCGGTGACGGATCAGAGGCGCCGGATAGGTGCAATCCGCAATGCGGCCGCAGGGTTCTGTGTCTGATGGCGGCGCTGTATCGGACGGGTCACGGTTGGCGTCTTGTGAAATGTCCTGCCAGGTGACAGCGCGGTGTTCGGACATACCGTTGGAGTAGGTTACCTGTACATGGCCGGGGGATGTACCTTCCCTCACCGATGTGATGACAACTGGTTCGGGGGAACCGAACTGGGCCTGCAGCTGGCGGAGCAGGGTTAACGCTATTGGAAAGGAAGCGTCTCCAGATTCCAAATGATCGGATAATTCAGTGTTTTTCAGAAGGGGATGGGAATCTTCGATCCGGCATCCGCCGTTCAAGGGATACCAGTCCTGATTGTTATAACTGTATTCCAGGTAATAAGTATGGGGAACGGACGGTTCCCAGGACACCGTAACGCTACGGATATAGGCTGTAGTCTGATTTTCCTGACATAAAAAAGAAGCCGCAGGAAGCTGCCGCATTGGTTTCTGCTTCATAGTAATCCTCCTTCGGCGTGTGAGACCAGTGTGAAAAGATACAATAATCGTATCATAGAAATGGGAGGTTGACAAGTGAAAAAGAAATTCATAAGATGTAAGAAAATGGTGAAATACAGACTGGGTGGAGAGAAATAAAATGGCAACGATCAAGGAGATTGCGAAACTGTGCAACGTATCTGTCGCAACAGTGTCAAATATATTAAATAACAAACCAGGAGCAAGTAAAGAAACCAGGAAACTGGTTATGGAGAAGGTGCGGGAACTAAACTACAGCCCGAATACTGTGGCGCGTAGTCTCAAGATGCAGAATACCCGCAGTATTGGGGTTATTGTTGAGGACATGACGATCTTTAGTATTCCGGATATCGTTGATGGTCTGACAGAACATTTTGAAGAAGCGAATTATCAGATACTTCTGATCAATCTCAGGCTCTTTAAAAAATATGTTGATACCTATTATTTTAAAGATAATTATTTTGACCTGGTAAAAGATGAAATCTGGAAGTTAATTGCCAAGCAGGTAGAAGGGATTATATATGTGACGGCCCATGAACGTGTGCTGTCCTGTATTCCGGAAGACCTGCCGGTGCCGGCGGTAATGGCGTATGGGTATACAGGAAGCGAAAAAATACCGTCTGTCGTGGTGGATGATGAGGACGGCGCTTACCAGATGATCCGTTATCTGGTGGAACAAGGACACCGGAAGATCGGTGTAGTTACAGGCAAGCGGAGCAGTCCGCATATGCAGGAACGTCTGCTGGGATATCAGAAGGCTTTGTACGAAGGGAATGTTTTGTATAATCCTGAACTGGTCTGTTACGGGGACTGGAACCGTATCAGCGGATACCGGGCAACTGACCGGCTCCTTGAGAAAGGAGTAACGGCCGTTTTCTGTATGAATGATCTGATGGCAGGAGGCGTCTATGACCGGCTGGAGGAACTGCATCTTACACCGGGAAAGGATCTGTCGGTGGTAGGATATGATAATCGGGAATTGTCTGCTTATTATAATCCGCCTCTGACGACGGTGACTTTGCCTCTTCATGATATTGGATATGAGGCGGGCGGTATAATGCTGAAAATGTTAAAGAATCAGTTGGAGGATGTGCCGGATCAGATCCATCGGGTGAAGTGCAGTCCGGTTATCAGAAAGTCGGTAAAACGGCTGGATATGAACTGCTAAAAATAGGGAGAATCTAAGAAAAACCAAGTGTTTCCAAGTAATGGCAAGCTGGAAATACTTGGTTTTTTGTTGCGATTGTGCAAAATGCACAATATTAAACGTTTAATTTGTACTTGCGTTTGTTGCTAAATGGTGATATAACGAGATTGTAAGGATGAAAAACCTAAATAATAATAAAAAAACAAACAATAATTATATAATACAAGCGTGTGAAAGGCAAAAGTGCAAGAAAAGATATTAAACGATTAACGCATATCAATATAGGAGTGTTGAGGGAATAGTTATGAAAGGAACAAAGTTAGAATCCGTTGCGCTGGAAAAGATTAACATTCAAGACCGTTTTTGGAACCGGTATATTGATCTGGTCAGGGAAGTCCTGATCCCGTATCAGTGGGATATTCTGAATGACCGCCTGGAAGATGCGGAGACCAGCCACTGTATTGAGAATCTGAAAATTGCGGCTGGCGAATCGAAAGGAAAGTTTCAGGGCGCCGTATTTCAGGATACGGATCTGGCCAAATGGCTGGAGGCAGCTGCCTATACACTGGCGGTTCACCGGGACCCAAATCTGGAGAGACTGGTGGATGAAACCATTGACCTGATTGGAAAAGCCCAATGCGAAGACGGGTACTTTAATACATATTTTACAATCATGGCGCCGGAACTGCGGTGGACGAATCTGAAAGAGGGACATGAACTGTATACTGCGGGCCATATGACAGAGGCTGCAGTTGCATATTATGAAGCAACCGGGAAGACAAAGTTCCTGGAGATCATGGAAAAGTTCGTGGATCTGATCTGCGATACTTTCGGCCCGGAAGAAGGAAAGTGCCACGGCTATCCGGGACATCAGGAGATCGAGCTTGCACTGGTGCGGTTGTACCGGGCAACGGGAAAGGTGAAGTACCTGGAGCTGGCAAAATATTTTATCGATGCAAGAGGCGTGGGAGAGAACTATTTCCTGAAAGAAGCCAAAAGACCGCTTTACAAACAGATTTTCCCGGAATTCGCGGGATATGATACCAAATATTCTCAGTCCCATCTTCCGGTGCGTGAGCAGAAGACAGCGGAAGGGCATGCGGTACGCGCGGTATATATGTATTGCGCAATGGCAGATCTGGCGGCTCTTTACGAGGATGAAGAACTGCTGGAGGCCTGCAAGACACTGTGGGAGGATATGACGAAGAAGCGGATGTACATTACGGGAGGCATCGGATCTTCCGGTCTGCTGGAACGCTTTACTACGGACTATGATTTACCGAATAATTGTAATTATTCGGAAACCTGCGCATCCATAGGGCTGGCGCTATTTGGCAAAAGAATGGCGCAGATTACAAAAGACGCGTCTTATATGGATGTGGTGGAACGGGCGCTGTACAATACGGTGCTGGCAGGAATTGCCCAGGACGGAAGAAGTTTTTTCTATGTTAATCCGTTGGAGGTATGGCCGGACAACTGTATGCCGAGGACGTCCAAAGAACATGTGATGCCTGTGCGGCAGAAATGGTTCGGAGTGGCCTGCTGTCCTCCGAATATAGCAAGGACGCTGGCGTCTCTGGGACAATATATTTACTTTACAGAACCAGGAAGGATTTATGTAAACCTGTACATTTCCAATGAGACACAGGTGGATGACAAGATCCGAATCTCAGTAAAGAGTGATCTGACCAATACAGGACATATTGAACTGAAGATGGAAAACAAGGGGACAGAACCGGCAAATCTGGCTCTGCGCATTCCGGATTATGTGAGCGACTGGACGCTGCTGAGAAACGGGGAAGCGGTTACGGAACGGCGCGTGGAGAAAGATTATCTGATCCTGGAAGGGATGGAACCTGGCGAAACACAGCTTGTAATAGATTTTGCAGTACCGGCCAGATTTGTTCGTGCCAATCCGAAGGTGCGAGAAGATTCTGGTAAAGTGGCGATTGTGAAGGGGCCCTTGGTTTATTGTCTGGAAGAGACAGATAATGGCGGTAATCTGCCGGCCATATTCGTCAGCACCGCACAGGAGCTTCAGGAGCAGTATGAAGAAGAGCTTCTGGGTGGAGTTACTACGATCCAATTGAGGGGCAGGCGTATGGATGAGTCAGCCTGGGACGAGGAAAAATTGTATGCCGAGACATCGCCGGTTTTTGAAGAGGTGCAGCTGAAAGCGGTTCCTTACCATGCATGGGATAACCGTAAGACCGGTGAGATGCTGGTGTGGATGAAAGAGTGGTTCTCATAACGATGGATTCTCCAGAGGGTGACGCCTCTGACAGAATAAATAAAAAAAGGAGGTAACAATTATGAAAAAGAAGTTACTGTCAGTGCTTCTGTGTCTGTCTATGACAGCATCTATGCTGATCGGATGCAGCGCTGGAAGCGAAGATGGAGGTTCGGACGAATCTTCAGGAAGCAACTCTGCAGGAACAACGGAAATGGAAGTGGAGGGAGACTACACCGAGCTGGAAGTGTGGACGTTCATTGAGCTTCATCAGCAGTTCTATATGGACATGGCTGAGAAATGGAACGAAGAACATCCGGACAAAAAAGTAAAACTGGTGCTTTCCAACCTGGCATATGATGATATGCATAACAAACTGTCTCTGGCTCTGGAATCTGGAGAGGGTGCACCGGATGTTGTAGATATCGAACTTGGTAAATTCCCTGCATTTATGACAGGTAAGATCGGTCTTATGGATCTGACATCAGCAATCGAGCCATATAAAGCAAATGTGGTAGAGTCCAGACTGAACATTTATGGAAAAGACGGGGCATATTATGGATTCCCGACACACGTAGGTGCGACAATGGCATTCTACAATACAGAACTTCTGGAAGAAGCTGGCGTGGATTATACAACCATCAAAACATGGGACGATTTCAAGAATGCCGGTGTGACATATTATGAGAAAACCGGAAAACAGTTTGCATGTGTAGAGACAACTGCACAGTGGATGATCAACCTGATGCTGGCACAGAAGGGTGGAGATTATCTGGCAGAGGATGGAAGTCTTGACCTGACGAATGATAAGATGGTTGAAGTTCTTCAGTACATCAAAGATATGCAGGATACAGGAGCATTCTCTACGATTCCTGGAGGACAGCCGGATAACGAAGAAGCATATCCGGTATACAACAGTGGAGATTATGCAGTACAGATTATGCCTTTCTGGCAGACGTCCAGATATGTAAATTACATGAGCGACCTGTCTGGTAAAGTTGCTATAGCAGCTCCTCCGGTATGGAACGAGAGCGATCCGGTGAAGACCATCGGTGGCGGCGGTACAGGTACTGCAGTTGTAAAAGATTCTGAGAATGCAGATCTGGCAGCAGAAGTATTTGCTTATATCAAACTGTCAGAAGAAGCAAATGAAGAAGTATGGAATGTATTAGGATTTGACCCGGTTAATACAGCAGTTTGGACAGATACGGAACTGACACAGAATCCGGACAACCAGTTTGTTCAGTTCTTCAATACATATCCGTTTGATCCGCTGCTTACAATTCAGGATGGAATTTCTTCTCTGGAATCATTAACAGATGAAAAATTCCCATCCATCAATAACGAATTCTGTACCGTGACCCTGAACAACATCTATGAAGAAGGTATGGATGTAAAAGAAGCGTTAGAGCAGTCTCAGGAAACTCTGGTTAATGAATTCGGCGAATAGGATCATACGAAAACGAATGAAGTTTTAGAGTGAACAGGGGGGCTGTCCGAGCAATCGGCATGCCCCCATTCTGATGAGAAGGAGGAAGGATATGAAGAAATTTTTCTATTCTCAGAAAATAGCTCCTTATGTATTTGTCCTTCCATTCGTGCTGACGGTAATATTCTTCTGGATGTTCCCGATCGGAAATGGTATTTTGCTGAGTTTTCAGGATGTGCTGAGAGATGAGTGGGTAGGATTAGACAACTATAAGCGGTTGTTATCTGATAAGATTTTTTTGAAAGCGGTATACAATAGTGTGAAGTATATGATCGGAACACTGATCCTGCTGATACCGTTCCCTATGCTGTTTGCGACGCTGCTGAACAGCAAACTGATGAAGAAACCGGGCTTATTTAAGTCTATTTACTTTATTCCGGCGCTGACTTCTGTCGTGGTTGCAGGTACCATCTTTCGTCTGATGTTTGGAGAGATGGAGACTTCCCTTGCGAACCAGGTGGTTGCAGTTTTCGGCCTGGAACCGATCAAATGGCTGAAAGGCGAGTGGACTGGATATTTTGCGTTGCTTCTGCTGGCATGCTGGAGATGGACAGGAGTTAATATCCTGTATTTCCTTGCGGGACTGCAGAGCATTTCCACAGATCTGTATGAGGCGGCGGCTATTGATGGCGCCAACAAATGGAAACAGTTTACGAAGATCTCGCTTCCGCTGCTGAAACCAACGACAGTATATGTACTGACAATCAGTATTTATGCAGGTCTTGCAATGTTTACAGAAAGTTACATGTTGTGGAAAGGAAACAATTCGCCGCAGAATATCGGACTTACAATTGTCGGTTATCTGTACCGTCAGGGAATTGAGAAACGCGCTATGGGATATGCCTGTGCGGTTGGCCTGATCCTGCTGCTGATTGTTATGGTAATCAATCTGCTTCAGCTGAAAGCGACGGGAACATTCAAGAAGGAGGAGAGATAGTATGGGTGAACATATGAGAGCAAAAAACAGACTGTCTACGGTACTTTTGATCCTTCTGTTTACAGTGCTGGCGATTCTGATTATTATTCCGATCTATACCATATTTCTTGCAAGTTTTAAACCGGGCGGGGATCTGTTACAATATGGCTTGAACCTTGGTATTGACTGGAGCCGGATGAGTCTGGATAACTATGTGCTGCTTTTTACCGGCCAGCATGATTATTGGAGATGGTTTGGGAACAGTATTATTCTGACGGTGATTACGGTAATTGCAACGCTTCTTGTGAGCGCTTTTGTAGGATATGGATTTGCGGCTTATGAATTTAAGGGCAGAAACCTGTTATTCCTGATCGTACTGATCATCTTGTCTATCCCGCTTGAGGTTGTAATGCTTCCTCTTTACAAACAGATGACCAGCTGGGGGCTGATGGACAGCTATGTGGCGATCATCCTGCCGTTTGTGGCTCATGCTTCCACTATATTTTTCTTCCGCCAGTATCTTCTGGGACTTCCGAAGTCGCTTTTGGAAGCTGGAAGAATTGACGGCGCTACGGAATACGGTATTTTCTTCCGTCTGATCGTGCCGATCATGAAGCCGGCGTTTGCGGCGATGGCGATCCTGAACGGTATGAATGCATGGAACAATTATCTGTGGCCGTTGCTGGTAATCCGCTCATCCAGTAAATATACACTGACGTTGGGTCTGAATACACTGATTAACCCTTACGGGGAAAATTACAGTCTGCTGGTTGTGGGATCATTCTTCTCGATCATTCCGATCTTTATCCTGTTTGTATGTTTCCAGCAGTATTTTATTGAAGGTATGACAGCGGGAGCTGTAAAAGAATAATAGGAGGAGACAAGATGAGTAAGACTGCTAAGATGATTATTGACAAGGATTTCCGGGTATCTCAGGTAGACGAGCGTATCTATGGCTCATTTATCGAGCATCTGGGCCGCGCGGTTTACGATGGGTTGTACCAGCCGGGAAATCCGATGTCCGATGAGGACGGGTTCCGTAAGGATGTAATGGAGATGGTAAAAGAACTGAATGTTCCGATTATCCGTTATCCGGGCGGAAATTTTGTATCCAATTTCTTCTGGGAGGACAGTGTAGGCCCGGTAGAGAACCGTCCGAAGCGCCTGGAGCTTGCCTGGAGAAGTCTGGAGAAAAATGAAGTCGGAGTCAATGAATTTGCCAAATGGACGGACAAAGTGAATTCGCAGATGATGATGGCTGTAAACCTGGGAACCCGCGGTATTGCGGACGCCTGCAATCTTCTGGAGTATTGCAATCATCCGTCCGGAACGAAATACAGTGATATGCGTATTGCGCACGGGGTAAAGGATCCGCACAATATTAAGGTGTGGTGCCTGGGCAACGAGATGGACGGTCCCTGGCAGCTGGGACATAAGACCATGGATGAGTATGGACGTCTGGCAGAAGAGACAGCAAAGGCGATGAAGCTGATCGATCCGACGATCGAGCTGGTTTCCTGCGGAAGTTCGGCTCTTGATATGCCGACTTTCCCCAAATGGGAAGCTACGACGCTGGAGTATACTTATGATCATGTGGATTATGTATCCATGCACCAGTATTATGGAAATCGTGATAACGACAGCCTGGATTTCCTGGCCTGCTCTGATGATATGGATGAATTTATCCGTAAGGTAGTGGCGACCTGTGATTATGTAAAGGCGAAAAAGCGCGGCAAAAAGGATATTAATATCAGTTTTGATGAATGGAACGTATGGTTCCACTCCAATGCAGCTGATGACGATATCACGCAGAATCATCCGTGGCAGGTGGCTCCGCCTATGCTGGAGGACATTTATACATTTGAAGATGCTTTGCTGGTGGGCTTGATGCTGATTACACTTTTGAAGCATGCGGACCGTGTGAAGATTGCCTGCCTGGCGCAGCTTGTAAACGTGATCGCTCCGATCATGACAGATGTCAATGGCGGGCCGGCATGGCAGCAGACCATCTTTTATCCGTTTATGCATGCATCCACTTATGGACGCGGCGTGGTTCTGCAGCCTCTGGTGAGCACGGACTGCCACGATACTTCGAAACATGAGAATGTTACAGATGTGGAAAGTGTCGCTGTTTTAAATGAAGAAAAAGAAGAGCTGACCATTTTCGCGGTTAACCGTACACTGGATGAGGATATTCTTTTGAAGACGGATATCCGTGGTGTGGAAGGTTATGAGCTGGTTGAGCATATCGTGCTGGAGAATTCAGACCTGAAGGTTGTGAACTGTGCCGGCGAGCAGAGAGTACAGCCGAAAACGGCGGATCGTTCTAAAGCGGACGGCGGAATCCTGGAGAGTCTGCTTGCTAAGGCGTCCTGGAATGTGATTCGCTTAAAAAAGAAATAGATGGGGTAAGGCAGTGATTGTATGAACTTTTTTGTGATTGACAGTCCGCTGATGCGGACATTGGGAAAGATTGGGGATATTATAGGGCTGAATTTGTTATTTGTAATAACGAGTATCCCGCTGTTTACTATAGGGACAGCAATCAGCGCAATGTATACCGTGACCATGAAGATAGTCCGGGGTGAGGATCCGGCTGTTATTCGGGAGTACTTTCGGGCGTATAAGCGGAATTTCCGGCCTGCGACAATCTGCTGGGCCGTGTTGGCGGCGGTGGCAGTACTATTGTTTGTGGATTTCCGGCTGATCGGTGTGTTTGAAGGTACGGTGAGGTCGGCGGCCAGAATATTGCTGGGCGCGGTGCTGGGGCTGTGGTGCCTGATGTTTCTGTATCTGTTTCCCTATATCGCGAGGTTTGAAAACACCGTGCTGCAGTCCATGAAAAATGCGCTGATGCTAAGTGTTGCACATCTGCCGTCAACCGTTCTGATGCTGATGATTAGCGGAGGATTGATTGTTGCCACTTTGTTTACGTCACGAAGCTTTGTGATCGCCACAATATTATGGGTGTTTGTAGGATTTGCGGCGGTGGCGTGGGTGCAGTCATTTCTGCTGGTAAGAA
This sequence comes from uncultured Lachnospiraceae bacterium, assembly GCA_949287925.1. Classification (GTDB taxonomy): domain Bacteria; phylum Bacillota; class Clostridia; order Lachnospirales; family Lachnospiraceae; genus Merdimonas. The sequence continues at coordinate 2,565 of CASEIR010000052.1, read as the reverse complement.
TCTTTAGCAAATATGAATAAACTGTTAATGGGGACGGGGAATTTTCGAAAATTCCCCGTCCCTATTATGTTCTTTTTGGTGAAAATTCACAGTCCTGCTTTTTTTTTGATTTTCCCCTTTCTTTTTTGAGGGAATTGTTGTATTATATTAGTCGCACAATATGTAGTGTTTGAATAAAAATATAATCGCTATATTTGGTATAGATAGAAAGGGGAGCACAAGACTTGGAAGTAAAGACTAAAGTAATTAAAAGAAATGGAGAAGAGGTTTCTTTTCAGCTGGAGAAGATCGTAAACGCTATTTCCAAAGCGAATGCGGGCGTGGACCGGATTCATCAGATGAATGAATATCAGATCCTGGCTGTGGCGGAGAAGATTGCCGGGCTGGTGCAGGAATCCACCCATGCGGTGAATGTGGAAGATATACAAGATATGGTAGAGACCGGCATCATGGAGATGCGGGGATATGAGGTAGCCCAGAAGTACGTCCGCTACCGTTACAAGAGAGAGCTGACCCGTAAGTCCAATACTACGGACAACGGGATCCTGTCTCTGATCGAGCATATGAACGAGGAGGTCAACCAGGAGAACTCCAACAAGAACCCGGTGATCAACTCCACCCAGAGAGATTACATGGCGGGCGAGGTGAGCAAGGATCTGTCCCGGAGAGTGCTTCTGCCGGAGGAGATCGTACAGGCTCATGAAGAAGGAATCATTCATTTCCACGATTCGGATTATTTCGCTCAGAAGGAACATAACTGTGATCTGATCAATCTGGAGGAAATGCTGCAGAACGGCACGGTAATCAGTGAGACCATGATCGAGAAGCCTCACAGCTTCTTTACGGCATGTAATGTCACCACGCAGATCGTTGCCCAGGTAGCCAGCAATCAGTATGGCGGACAGTCTTTTACCCTGGCCCATCTGGCGCCGTTTGTTGATATCAGCCGTCAGAAGATTCGTAAAAATGTAATCGCGGAGCGTCAGGAATGCGGCGAATCCATGGATGAGACTATTATCGCAAAGGTAACGGAACGAAGATTAAGAGATGAGATCCGCAGCGGAATCCAGACTATCCAGTACCAGCTGATTACCCTGATGACATGTAACGGGCAGGCGCCGTTCGTGACGGTGTTCATGTATCTCGATGAAGCTCCGGTGGGACAGACCCGGCAGGATCTGGCCATGATCATCGAAGAAGTGCTGCTGCAGCGGATGCAGGGCGTGAAGAATGAAAAGGGCGTATGGATCACGCCGGCTTTCCCGAAGCTGATCTATGTGCTGGATGAAGACAATGTAAGAGAAGGAACCGAATACTGGCATCTGACCCAGCTGGCGGCCCGGTGTACCGCCAAGCGCATGGTGCCGGATTATATTTCCGCTAAGATTATGAAAGAACTGAAGCAGGGAGAAGTTTATCCATGCATGGGATGCCGTTCTTTCCTGACGGTGGAGGATTCCCAGAGAAATGCGGACGGAAGCCACAAGTTCTATGGCCGTTTCAATCAGGGAGTGGTAACGATCAACCTGGTGGATGTGGCATGTTCCTCGGAAGGAGACATGGACCGGTTCTGGGAGATATTGGAAGAGCGTCTGGAGCTCTGCCACCGGGCGCTGCGCTGCCGGCATGAGCGCCTCCTGGGAACTATTTCCGATGTGGCGCCTATCCTGTGGCAGTATGGGGCTCTGGCGAGACTGAAGAAGGGCGAGAAGATCGATCCGCTGCTGTACAATGGCTATTCTACCATTTCTCTGGGCTATGCGGGACTCTATGAGATGTGCATGCGGATGCTTGGCAAGTCTCACACCGATCCGGAGGCCAGACCATTTGCCCTGCAGGTAATGCAGAAGCTTAACGATAAATGTAAGGAATGGAAGGAAGCAGAGAACATCAGCTATTCCGTATATGGAACGCCGATGGAGTCCACCACCTATAAGTTTGCCAAGTGCCTGCAGAAACGGTTTGGTATTATCGAAGGTGTGACGGATAAGAATTATATTACTAACAGCTATCATGTGCATGTGACAGAAGAGATCGACGCCTTCCGCAAGCTGGAGTTTGAGGCGGATTTTCAGAAGTTGTCACCGGGCGGAGCCATCAGCTATATCGAGGTGCCCAACATGCAGAATAATATTCCGGCGGTACTGTCGGTGATGCAGTTCATTTACGACCACATCATGTATGCGGAGCTGAATACCAAGAGCGATTACTGCGAGTGCTGCGGCTATGACGGAGAGATTCTGATCAAAGAGGATGAATCCGGGAAGCTGATCTGGGAATGCCCCAATTGCGGCAACCAGAATCAGGATAAGATGTTCGTGGCCAGAAGAACCTGCGGCTATATCGGAACCCAGTTCTGGAACCAGGGCCGTACCCAGGAGATCAAGGACCGGGTGCTGCATCTGTAGAAACCGGGCGGATATGGGGAGTTTTAAGTCTGCGCAGGGGAAGTTGCTGCGCAGACATAGAAGAAAATAGAAAAATACAGGAAGAGACGTTGTGTTGTGGACGTTTTCCGTTTATGCTTAGAAGGAAGACGCATGAGACGGCGGTCTCTTCTTTTTT
>CASEIR010000051.1 GCA_949287925.1 uncultured Lachnospiraceae bacterium | reverse complement strand
GTCCTTAGTACGAGAGGACCGGGATGGACTGGCCGCTGGTGTATCTGTTGACTGCCAAGGTCATGGCAGAGTAGCCAAGCCGGGACGGGATAAACGCTGAAGGCATCTAAGCGTGAAGCCCCCCTCAAGATGAGATATCCCAACGTAAGTTGTAAGACCCCTTGAAGACGACGAGGTAGATAGGGCAGAGGTGGAAGTACAGTAATGTATGGAGCTGACTGCTACTAATCGGTCGAGGGCATGACCAAAGAAGGTCGGTAGGCAGGATGAAGTTTCTTATATGCAGTTTTGAAGGTATATGTAAGATGAGGTCAAGGACAAAAGTCCCTGACCTTTTTTATTTCACAGGAATTGCTTTCTTATTTCCATATGATCCTGTTTCCGTTATAATGAAATCAGTGACATGTAAGTTTACCGAAAGCTGGAGGAATCAAAGATGCAGGTAAAAGCAATCAGACCAAGAGGATACTGTAAAGGAGTTGTACGCGCGATTGAGATGGCGAAGCAGGCCCGCGGGGAAAAACAGCCGGTTGTAATACTGGGAATGATCGTACACAATCAATACATTGTTGATGCGTTAAAGCAGATGGGGATCGAAACCATCGATCATCCCGGGAAGACACGGCTGGAACTTCTGGATGAGATCCAGGAGGGAACGGTGATCATAACAGCTCACGGCGCAGGCGATCAGGTATTTGAAAAGGCCCGTGCAAAAGGTCTCAATGTGATCGACGCTTCCTGCCTCGATGTGATCAAGACCCATGAACTGATCAAAGAAAAACTTTCGAAAGGCTATGAAATATTATATATCGGGAAGAAAGGCCACCCGGAAGCAGAGGGAGCAGTTTCTATTGATGCAGAAAGGATTCATCTGATCGGCAGCAAAGAGGACCTTAAGGCTCTGGATCCCGGGGCGGATTATGTGATAACCAACCAGACCACGATGTCTCTTTACGATGTGCAGGACCTCTGCGAGTATGCGAAAGAAATTCTTCCCAGCGTTACGATTGAAAAGGAAACCTGTACGGCTACAAAAGTACGTCAGGAGGCAATCAAAAATATGGATGCGGATATCGACGTGGTATTTATCGTCGGCGATCCGCATTCGAATAACACACAGAAGCTTGCGTCAATCGCAAGAGAGAACCGGGAAGTCTATATGATTGAGAGCCTGGAAGACCTGGATATCAGCGTTTTAAAAGGAAAGAAAAAGGCCGCGGTTTCTTCCGGAGCATCAACGCCGGCGTATCTGACGGATCAGGTGATTTCTTTTCTGGAACAGTTTGATGAGACGGATCCGGACACCTATACAAAGCCGCAGGTAGATCTGACAAAAATCCTGGATCTGTAAACAGTTCATTTTATAATGAAGTAAATTTTTTGAATTGCAAAATAGTCAGAAAAATATACTAAAATAATACAATTATAAAATAATAAATAAAAAATACAAAAATAGTGTTGACAAATAAAAATCCCGGTGCTACTATATAATCAATCCAAAACTCAATAAGAAATGACTTCCTGACGAGAAAGGGAATCATAAAAAATACATTGATTTGGAAATATTTCAGAAAAGGAGGCTTAATCCATTGGACACAGCAACAGAACTTAAAATTCAATATGTTAGTGGTATGGCAGATCATCGTTCCTTTAGAATAAGCCTTTACCATAAAGAAAGATAAACCGGCAAATATAGAATGAAAAGAGAAATCGGAGAAGATAAAAAAGCCGGATAAAAGAAAAAGACAATTCAATCTGCAGACATATTGAAAATGATACCACAGTAGTTCAAAGATATTAGAAGATGTGTAAAGAAACATTACCTAATATATCAGATTTATACCAAACATGACTATATAGCGAAAGGTTATAGAAGGAATAACTTAATACGATTATAGACAAATAATAAGGGCACTGGCTATAATTGAAACGGTTATAGATATTGTAATAGCCAATAAAGTAGATTATATAGAGATGAGGGAATATAAATAATGGTATCGAAGATTAAAAGGTTTAATCCGAGACTTTGAGTTATATCTATTGAATAAAAATAGAGCCAGGGAACGGTGAGAATCACAGGATCCTCCGATTAAGATAATAAATATGATAAAATTTAATAAGTAATAGCCATTATGGTCACGGTGATTGTAATGGCTATTCTTTTTGTTATATTTGTAATAATTTTTTAACAATTTATTCTCGTATATTTTGACAATGGATAGACCGTATGATAAACTTATATACGTAAAAATGTAAAATTTCAGAAAAATTAAGAGATTTTTGAGGTGAGAGATTTGGATAAATATGAATATCGGGTTAAAACGGAGCAGATGCTCGAATATCTGGAGGATAAGCAATATAAGAAAGCCATGGAGATTGCAGATACCATCGACTGGCACAGAGTAAAAAGCGCCTCCATGCTGAGTACGGTCAGCGAGATTTATGAATATAACGGGGAATTTCAGAAGAGCAGGGATATCCTGTTCGTTGCTTTTGACAGATCGCCCGGAAGCAGGAAGATTGTATACCGGCTGGGTACACTGGCATTAAAAGTGAATGATATTGACGAGGCTTCGGATTGCTATGAAGAATTTGTCAAACTGGCCCCCAGAGATCCGAACCAGTATATATTGAAATATAAGATATTAAAAGAACAGAAAGCGCCGCTGAAGGAACAGATTGAAGCGCTGGAGGAATTTAAGAAAGCGGAATACGTTGAGAAGTGGGCGTATGAACTTGCCAGACTTTATCATGAGGCAGGAATGACTGCCGAGTGTCTGGAAGAATGTGACGATCTGATTCTGTGGTTCAGCGAAGGGAAATATGTCTATCAGGCAATGGAACTGAAGATGAAGTATAAACCGCTTACGCCGCTGCAGCAGGAAAAATACGACAGCCGGCCGGGGGCTGCTTCCAGACAGAGCAGACCGGAACCGGAAGCAGTTGCGGAAGAATCGGAAGAAGAGGCAGAAGAAGAAGCGACGGCAGGCGTAGAAGAGCCGGAAGAGGAAGAAGAGGACGTATCCGCGCCGGAGGAGGAAGCTCCGATCCGCGACATAGACTTGTCTCAGGCTGTCGAAGAGATGGAGAAGCAGGAGATGTCCCAGGATTATGACGTTGAGGAGGAAGAGGAAGAAGAGCCGGAGGAAGAACCGGTAAGAAAGTCCTCTATTACCAAAATTGTAAAGGGCGCAACTCTGGAAGAGGCGCTTGCGAACGGCGTTGCGCTTGCAAGCGGTATTAATATTGAGAAAGAAGCAATGAAAAAGAAAGAGGCGGATCTGCGGATCACCAGCCAGATGCGTATCGATGAGATCCTGCAGGAATGGGAAGCGAAGCAGAAGGAGAATGCAGAAGCGATCGAAGAGCAGAAGCAAAAGGATGAAGCAAGGCTTCAGCAGGAGCGGGAAGAGGCGGAACGGAGAAAAGAAGCAGAACGTCTTGAAGTAGAAAGAAAAGCAGCGGAAGCGGCGAGAAAAGCGGCGGAAGAAGCAGCGAGAAAGGCAGCGGCGGAAGAAGCAGCGAGAAAGGCGGCAGAAGAGGAAGCAGCGAGAAAGGCGGCAGAAGAGGAAGCGGCGAGAAAGGCGGCAGAAGAGGAAGCGGCGAGAAAGGCGGCAGAAGAGGAAGCGGCGAGAAAGGCGGCAGAAGAGGAAGCGGCCAGAAAGGCAGCGGAAGAAGCAGCGAGAAAGGCGGCGGAAGAAGAAGCGGCCAGAATGGCAGAAAAGGATAAAACACAGCGCATTCCAAATGACATCGTGCAGATGATGGAAGATATGGAGACAGAAGAAAATTATCTGGACGATGAAGAATTTGAAGAAGCGGAATTTGAAGAAGATTATGTAGAACAGGACGAGGATTTTGACGAGCTGGACTTTGACGAGGAAGAAGAGTTCGACGAAGCAGACTTTGACGAAGAAGAGTTTGATGAAGCAGACTTTGACGAGGAGGAAGAGTTCGACGAAGCAGACTTTGACGAGGAAGAGTTTGAGGAAGCAAACTTTGACGAGGAAGAGTTTGAAGAAGCAGAGTTAAGCGGGGCAGAGGAAGAGCCTGAGGAGAAACCGGAAGAACCGGAAGAACTGGAGATAGAGGAACCGTCAGAAGAAGAAATCCAGGCAAGAATCAAAAAATCCAAGGGCAGCGGAGTTCCGTTTGATACTGGATTCGTAGTGACCGGACGTTATGATCTGAGCGCAACCAGTGAGATTGGATTGAAAGCGGGACTTACAGAAGAACAAAAGAAACTATTTTCTTACTTTGTTCCGGTAAGAGGTATGAGTGAACAGATCGTTGAGGTGCTGGATAACGACAGAAGAGCGCAGCGGGAAGGAACTTCTAAGACGGGAAATCTTCTGGTAATCGGACGGAAGGGATCTGGAAAAACGGTGCTGGCGGTAGATATTGTGAAAGCCATTCAGAAGCAGCGGAATCTGAAGCAGGGAAAGGTTGCAATTGTAACCGGCGAATCCCTGAACAAGAAAGAACTGACGAACATTATCCAGAAGCTCCGGGGCGGCGCCATCATTATTGAGAAGGCCGGAAAATTGAATTCCAGAACGGTGAAAGAACTGAATTACCTGATGGAGAAGAAAACCGGTGAGTTGTTGTTTGTTCTGGAGGACCAGAGAAAACCGCTGGAGAGAATGCTGGCCATCAGTCCGGAATTTAAGAAGAAATTTACTTCCAAGCTGGAACTTCCGGTATTTATCAATGACGAGCTGGTAACCTTTGGACAGACTTATGCGAAAGAAAACGGATACAAGCTGGATGAGATGGGAATTCTTGCTCTTTATAGCAGAATCGATGTGATGCAAAGAGAGGATCATGCGGTGACGGTTGCGGAAGTAAAAGAGATTATGGACGAAGCTATCGAGCACTCTCAGAAAGCAAATGTTAAGCACCTTGCAAGACGTGTGTTTGGAAAGAGTACAGACGATTCTGACAGAATCATTCTGAAAGAAGAAGATTTTAAGATTTAAGGAAAAAAGAAAGAGTTTTGGCAGATACATTAGCCAAAACTCTTTTTTTTTTTTTCTGCTTCAAGTATAATATGGTTATATCACGACAGGAATGTGAGGTTTTGGTATGGCGAAAAAGAAAAAGAAAGCATATGAAGTAGGAGAACTGGACCAGTATCTCTTTGGGCAGGGCAATCATTACGAGATATACAATAAACTTGGAGCCCACAAAGTGAAGGATGGCAAGAAAGAGGGCGTCTACTTTGCAGTCTGGGCGCCGCACGCGAAGTCGGTATCCGTGGTTGGCGAATTTAATGAATGGGACATGAAAGCGAATCCCATGGCAAGAGAAGAACCTTTGGGAATCTATACCTGTTTTATACAGGGGGTAGAGCAGTATGCCATGTACAAGTTCTGTATTGAGACTTACAAAGGAGAGTATATCTTCAAATCAGATCCCTTTGCATTTCATGCAGAACTCAGACCAGGAACGGCGTCGAAGGTGTATGATCTGTCCGGTATCAAATGGTCAGATTCTGTATGGATGACAAACCGCGCCAAGTGGGATCATACCAAAGAGCCTATGTCTATCTATGAAGCGCACATTGGATCTTGGAAACGCCATCTGGGCCGTGAGGACGAGGGATTCTATACATATCGGGAATTTGCGAAGGATGCTGCGGCCTATATCAAGGATATGGGCTATACACATATTGAACTGATCGGGATTGCGGAACATCCGTTTGACGGATCTTGGGGATATCAGGTAACGGGATATTTTGCACCCACTTCCAGATACGGAACGCCGGAAGATTTCGCCTGGATGGTGAATTATTTCCACCGGAATAAGATTGGTGTAATCCTGGACTGGGTACCGGCACACTTCCCAAGAGACGCTCATGGACTGGCTGATTTTGACGGAACGCCTACATATGAATATGAGGACCCAAGAAAAGGTGAACACCCGGATTGGGGTACGAAGATCTTTGATTATGGAAAGAATGAGGTGCGCAACTTCCTGATTTCCAACGCGTTGTTCTGGGTGGAGAAGTTCCATGTGGATGGGCTGCGCGTGGACGCGGTTGCGTCGATGCTGTATCTGGATTACGGAAAACAGGACGGTCAGTGGGTTGCCAATAAATATGGGGGCAATAAGAACCTGGAAGCGATTGATTTCTTCAAGCATCTGAATTCTGTACTGCTGGGAAGGAATCCAGGGGCGCTGATGATCGCGGAAGAGTCTACGGCATGGCCGATGGTGACAGGACCGGTCGAGGATGACGGACTGGGCTTCAGCCTGAAGTGGAATATGGGATGGATGCACGATTTCACCGAATATATGAAGCTGGATCCATATTTCAGAAAAGATAATCATAATCTGATGACTTTTGCCATGAGCTATGCTTACAGTGAGAACTATATTCTGGTACTGTCCCATGATGAGGTGGTGCATCTGAAGTGTTCCATGCTGAACAAGATGCCGGGACTGGGATTTGATAAATATGCGAACCTGAAGGTGGCATACGCATTTATGACCGGCCATGTTGGGAAGAAGCTTTTGTTTATGGGACAGGAGTTTGCGCAGCTTAGGGAATGGAGCGAGGAGCGTGAGCTTGACTGGTTCCTCCTGGCGGAAAAGGAGCACCAGGCGATCCAGAACTGGACGAGAGATCTTCTGCATCTGTACCGTAAGAATAAAGCATTGTATGAGATGGATCATTCCTGGGAAGGATTCGAATGGATCAATGCGGATGACGCGTACAGAAGCATTTTCAGTTTTGTAAGACATTCCAAGGATGGTAAGAAGAACCTGTTATTTGTCTGCAACTTTACGCCAATGGAGCGGGCAGATTACCGCGTGGGAGTTCCCCGCAGAAAACAGTATAAGCTGATTCTGAACAGCGATGATCCGAAGTATGGCGGAAAAGGCGAAGACAGGCCGACGGTTTATAAAGCGGTAAAGAAAGAATGTGATGGAAGACCGTATTCTTTTGCTTACAAGCTTCCGCCTTATGGAGTCGCAATCTTTGAGTTTTAAATAGGAACATAAAAAGGCAGCCGGTATTGGCTGCCTTTTATCGTGGTTTTTCTACTGAAGTGTCTGGTCTGTGTCACTGTTGACAGAACTGTCGGACGCCCCGTCTGAATCCGTGGCGGGATCGTCACTGGTATCAGAACCGTCCTGGCTGTCCAGGCTATCCTGGGGGTCGGTGGATGTATCGCTGCCGGCATTGTCCATATCCGATTCTGTTTCAGAATTGTTCAGGCTGCTGTCCGGATCCTCCGCAGTATCTTCCGTGTTTTCGTCGGTGGTTTCTTCGGTAAGACCCGCGTCTTCATCGGCGTCATTGCCTCCGAAGAGTCCCTCAAAAAAGCCAACGATCTTGTTCCAGAATCCGCCCTCTTCTTCTGCGTCGTTCGCAGAGGATTCTACTGCGTCAAGGGTACTGTCGATAACCGCGTCCGTGCCAAGAAGATCATCCTGTGTATCGTTGATGATTCCGCCATCTCCGGAATCGCCGGTAAAGATGCCTTTAATGGAACTCCAGAGATTGGAGAAGAAACCGCCGCTTTCGCCGGACAGATTCTCCAGGGTGTTCTTAAGTGCTTTCACGTCATAATCATACTGGGAGATGCTTTCCATCAGGGAGACGATCTGGTTCATCTGATCCTCTGTGAGAGTAATATTATAGGTGTCGGCTGCCTTGTCTACAGCATCCTGGATCTCACCAGTGTCAGTAAGACCGTCTTCGATAACTTCCTGTTTTACATCGTTCATCAGTCCGGTGGCCGCTTCCTGTCCTACGGAATCTGCCAGTTCCCCGGTGGTGATGAGCTCCTGGGTTGCGGCTTCCTTCTGTCCTTCGTCCAGAGTCTCTCCGCTTGCCTTTTCATAGGCCATCATAATTCCTGTCAAAGCTCCGGTGCCGGATACGGCAATAGGAGATGCGGCAACTACGTTGCAGTTCTCCACTCCGGAGGTGGTCAGCGTACTGGCGATCATGGAACTGGTTACATAAGTGAGGTTCGCGACCTTTACCTGAATTCCGCCGTTGGAGGTGGGCTGCACGTAAGAGCAGCTGTAGGTGCGTGTTCCGATCTGCTCTTCGGAAGCGATGCCCTCCATGTATTTACGCTCATCTGCGTTAGTTACCTCAATGGTTGCAACTTCATCAGCAGAAGTTCCGAAATATTCATACATGGAAGTCTTCTGCTCCTCGGACAGATTAGCGCCGAGGGTTACAACATTCGAGCTGTCGGCCTGTACGGCCATTGGTACAGAAGCAACGGTCAGGGCCGCCGCCATTAAAATCGGTACTGTTCTTTTCATGTTTTTTCTATGCATGGTGTATTCACCAGGCCTCCTTTTTCGTATTCATTCAGCCCGTCGCCGTGGCGAACCGGCTATCATCAATATAACATACTTAAAAATAAATGCAAATGAAATCTACATTAACTATTTCTGAAGATTTTCTGTAAACGTTCTTCGAATTGTTCTTCACCAATCACGCCGCTCATAGATCCCAGGCATTTTCCGTCGCGAAAAAAGACGAAAGCAGGTACAAATTCACCGGTGTATTCGTCAGCCAGCTTCGGGGATTCATCAATATCAACTTCGAAGAAGCAGGCCTTTTCCCGGAAGCGGCGGGCCATCTCTTCTGCGATGGGTTTCATCATGGCACATTTGCCGCACCAGGACGCATAAAACATGACGACTGCCGGAAGGGGGGCGTCATGGAGCTGACGGTAGAAATTCTGTTCCGTTACATGCAACATATCGATCAACCTCTCATATTATAACTCTGTCAGCACCTGGGATTGAGTATCTGGCAGACCTCTTTCATAGAAGTATGCAGGCGGCGGAAAAATGTCTGGAAACATTTGTTGCGGTAAGAGAGACGGCAGAGCTTCCGCCTTAGATTTTTACACTTATAACAAGACATGTGAACCTTCCTGAGATGGGTCTCTTCTATAATAATATATGCAGAAGACGGGTTAAGATTTCCTTACCGCGATTAATTTACAGATGGGATTGCCGGCGGCAGAAAATTTTGCTTCGTATTCTGTCATAATATTTCCCGCATTCATCTGACTGTCGTGATGCAGATCATAGGTGCAGGCATGCAGGGAAAAAAGAGAGGAATGGGACAGCTCCTCTACGGAATAGTCAAAGAGTCCCCGGTTATCGGTTTTGAATTCCACAGAACCGCCGGAAACCAGAATGCGGTCATATACCTGGAAGAAATCTGGCGACGTCAGACGGCGTCTGGCATGTCTTGCCTTTGGCCAGGGATCTGAAAAATTCAGATAGATCTTCTGGATCTCCTCCGGAGCGAACACTTCGCTTAGTTCTCTGGCATCCATGCACAGAAAACGGATGTTGGCAGGCGCCAAAGTCTTATCAAGGGACTGGTATTTTTCCACGGCTCTAAGCAGTACGCTGGAGTAGCGCTCGATACCGATATAGTTAATCTGGGGGTTCCGGGCGGCCAGTGACAGAAGGAACTGGCCTTTTCCCATTCCGATTTCAATGTGGATGGGCTGTGCGTTTTCAAAGACCTGACTCCAGATTCCACGGTACGGATATGGATTTTTAACAACTTCTTTACACTCATTTAAGACCCCTTGAGCCCGGGGAATATTTCTAAGCCGCATGTGGCGTCCTCCTTATTGCCTGTATTTTAGCATAGTTTATAGTTTATAGATTTTGTCTCCAAAAGTCAATGTGACATTGTATAATTTGACGAACCTGGGAAGGGGGATTTTTTGGTAAAAATGACGGTGGAATTTTAAAAAAATAGGTGTATTATTATAAGATAAGTGTAAACATGCCAAATCGTCAAAAATATGACGAAGTGAGATCTGGAAATGAGGGATGAATATGGACTCTATCGTAGAAAAACTGGCGGAGATTGAGACGACGGCAGAGGCTATCGTAGAACGGGCAGAAGCCCGTAAATACGAGGTGGAAAAGGAGATTCAGCAAAAACGTGATGAGTTCGACCGGCAGCTGGATGAGAAGACTCAGGCACAGCTGAATAGAATCCGGCGTGATGCAGAGCAGAAGATGGAGCAGATCCTGGAAGAGCAGCGGCGGAAGAACCGGTCTACCATCGACAGTTTGAAGAGAGAATATGAGGAACATCACACAGAGTATGCCAGAGAAATATTACAGCATATATTAGAGGTGTAGCCAATGGGAAATGTGATTTCATACAGTGGAATTGCCACCAAGACCCGGGCCATGCAGGCCAAGCTTCTGAAGAATGAGGATTTCGACCATATTGCAGGACTTCGGAGTGTGCCGGAGATCATCGAATACCTGAAGGGAAAGCCTGCCTATGCGGAATATATGAACCGGATGGACACATCGCTTTATCACAGAGGAAATGTGGAGAAGGTGCTGTCCCAGTCTTTGTTCGATGATTATACCAGGATCTTCCGGTTTGCCGGGATGGAACAGAAAAAGTTCCTGAAGATCTACTGGAAGCGGTATGAGATTGATGTGATCAATTATTGTCTGCGGATCGTGTTCAATCATTATGAAGTACCGTTTGACCTGGATTATAAGAAGGAATTTTTTGACAAGTATTCGCAGCTGTCTATCGACCGGCTGATCACCTCCAGGAACATTGACGAGCTGGTTGATAACCTGAATGGGACAGAATATTATGAGCCTTTGCGGAAACTTCGGGATTCCGAGAAGAAAACGTTATTTGATTATGATCTGGCTCTGGAGATGTATTATTTTTCCAGCATGTGGAGAAAACAGCGGCGGCTTCTGAAGGGGAAGGAGCTGGAGCTTTATACCCGGGACTGCGGAACGAAGATCGATCTTCTGAACATCCAGTGGATCTATCGTGCTAAGAAGTATTATCATATGCTTTCCCCGGACATTTATTCCATGACGATCCCAATTCATTATCACCTGAGCCTGGAGGAATTTAAGGCTTTGGTGGAAGCGCCTAATGTGGAAGAATTTCTGCGCCAGCTGGAAAATACCCGATATGCGAAGAAGTATGATTTCGGACAGGGAAAGACGCTGGAAAAGATTTATAAGGACTGCCTGCACCGCCTGTACCAGGCGGACCGGAGAAAGAATCCTTACTCGATCGCGGCCATTTATACCTATCTTTTTCTGAAGGAAGAGGAAATCGATAAGTTGACTACGGCCCTTGAATGTATTCGTTACGGCTTATCGCGGGGCGAGACGTTAGAATACTTAGGAGGTGTGACACAATGATAGTAAAGATGAAGTTTCTGAGCATCAGCGGACCAAGAACCGACATCGACCGTGTATGCGATGTGTACCTTTCCAAATATGAGATGCAGTTGGAGAATGCGATTGCTGAGCTGAAAACGACGGATAATCTGCTTCCCTTCGTGGAAGTAAACCCTTATAAGGAGCCCCTTGCCAAAGCGGAGGAATTCATGGCGCTCTTAAAAGACGGAGCCGTGCAGCCGGACCTAAGCCAGGATCAGGATCAGATGATCGGCATGATCCGGGATCTGAACCATGAATATCTGGAGTTGATTGAACGCAAGGAGCGGTTGAAGAAACACGAAGAGATGCTGAAGGAGAAACTGAACGTGCTGGAACCCTTCCGGCCGTTGGGCGTCAATCTGCACGATGTTATGAATTACCGGTATATGCGGGTGCGGTTCGGACGAATTGCGGTGGATTATTACCGAAAGCTGGAGAAATATCTCTTCGAGGATCTGAACGCGGTGTTCATGGAAGGAACCCGGAATGAGAACTATGTGTACGGCTGCTATTTTGTGGCGAACGCGGACGCCAGCAAAGCGGATTCTATCTTCAACTCACTGCATTTTGAGCGGATTACACTGTCGAAGGACTATATTGGAACCCCGGTTCAGGCCTGTGAAAGTCTGCAGCTGGATATCGATCATGCCAGAGAGCAGATTCAGGATGTGGAGGATGAGATCACAGAGCTGATCCGAAGCCGCGCATCCCAGCTGGCCGGCGCCAGGAGACGTCTCGAAGAGCTTTCCAATAACTTTGACGTGAGAAAGATGGCGGCCCGGATGGAAGAGGGTGAAGGAAAGGAAGATTATTATATTCTCTGCGGATGGATGGGCGAGAAAGACGTGGAGGACTTTTTGAAAGAAGCGGAGCATGACGACAGAATTTTTATCGTTGTAGAAGAAGACCGGGAGAAATTCTTTGGAGAGCCGCCGACAAAACTGAAGAATCCCAAACTGTTCAAGCCATTTGAGATGTTTATTCGCATGTATGGACTGCCGGCTCACGATGAGATGGATCCCACCATGTTCGTGGCGGTTACCTATACCTTCATCTTCGGAGCTATGTTCGGGGATGTGGGACAAGGATTATGCCTCTTCGCGCTGGGAGGTCTCATTTATCTGAAAAAGAAGATGAGTCTGGCAGGGATCATCTCCATTGCGGGATTATTCTCTACCTTTTTCGGATTCATGTTCGGAAGTGTCTTCGGGTTTGAAGACGTGCTGCCTGCCCTGTGGCTGCGGCCGGTGGAGGCTATGACGAATCTGCCGTTTATCGGACAGCTGAATACGGTGTTCGTGGTGGCCATTGCTTTTGGTATGGCATTGAATATCCTGGTCATGCTGTTCCAGATCGTGAACGCGGTAAGAGTCCATGACACAGAGAACCTCTGGTTTTCTAACAATGGTGTGGCAGGCCTGGTGTTCTATGGATTCCTGGTGCTGACAGTGGTGTTGTATATGACCGGACATAAGACTCCGGGCAACATTCTGCTGCTGATCTTCCTGGGAATTCCGATCCTGCTCTTCCTGTTCAAGGAGCCTCTTACAAATCTTGTGAAGCATAACCATAAGAAGATGGAAGGGGGCAAGGTGATGTTCCTGGTACAGGGATTTTTCGAACTGTTCGAGACCCTGCTGAGCTACTTCTCCAATACCTTGTCCTATGTGCGTATCGGCGCATTCGCCGTGAGCCATGCGGCTATCATGGAAGTAGTGCTGATGCTGTCGGGCGCGCAGGATGGAAGCCCCAACTGGATCGGAGTTATCATCGGAAATATCATCGTATGTATGCTGGAAGGACTGGTAGTCGGAATTCAGGTACTGCGTCTGGAATATTATGAGATGTTCAGCCGTTTCTACAAAGGAAGCGGCCGGGAATTTAAACCATTCAATAACCATAGCAAAGATCATTAAGAGTCGATTACAAGGAGGATATCTATCATGACACTTACGGTTAAATTCTTACTTATTGCAACACTGGTGCTCAGCATCGTGATTCCATTCGGATATTATCTGCTGGGAGAGAAAACGAAGAAGCGTTATAAGAGAGCCATCGGAGCCAATGTATTTTTCTATTTCAGCGCTTTTGTGATCGGCGGAATCATGCTCTTTGGCGGAAGCCCGGTACAGGCTGCAGACGCGGCGGCGTCAACGGCGGCAGGATATGGATATATTGCGGCAGCCCTTTCTACAGGTCTTTCCTGTGTGGGCGGCGGTATTGCGGTAGCCAGCGCGGCAAGCGCGGCCCTTGGTGCTATCAGCGAGGACCCCAGCGCGCTTGGTAAGTCTTTGATCTTCGTAGGACTTGCAGAAGGTGTGTGTCTGTATGGACTGATCATCTCCTTCATGATCCTGGGCCAGTTATAAGATGAAGATGTATCTGATCAGTGATAATGTGGATACGCTGACGGGGATGCGGCTGGCAGGCGTGGACGGCGTGGTGGTTCATGAGAGAAATGAACTGCGGCTGGCTATTGAGACTGCCATGAATGATAAGTCGGTGGGAATTATCCTGCTGACAGAGAAATTCGGACGGGAATTTCCGGATCTGATCGATGAGATCAAACTGGAACGGACCATGCCGCTTCTGATAGAGATCCCTGACAGGCACGGCACCGGACGTAAGAAGGACTTTATCACTTCGTATGTAAATGAGGCGATTGGACTGAAACTTTAGGGAAGAAGAGGGTGACAGGCTTGACGATAGAAGAAAAGATATTTCATCTGCAGACGGCGGCAATGGAGGAAGCAAGAGCAGAAGGAAATGCGATTATAAAACAGCATGAAGACGCGCTGAACGGCGTGTTCGAACAGCATCGCGCCGAAGCAGTCCGCCAGTCTGAAACGCGGATCAAGGCGGAGACTGTAAACGGACAGCAGCAGCTGAATATGGCAATGTCCAAAGCGCAGCTGGAGCTGAAACGGGAGTATGGACAGACGCAGAACGAGCTGAAAAAAGAACTGTTTGAAGAAGTGGAAGAGCTGCTGCAGAATTATATGAAAACGGACGAATACCGGGATCTTCTGGTGCAGTATATCGAGAAGGCGGCCAGATTCGCAGGAGGTGAATCTATGACCATCTATATCAATCCCACCGATGCAGATAAAAAGGATTATCTGGAAGAGCATACGGGTATGCGGCTGACGGTCAGCAAGGAGGACTTCACAGGCGGCGTGCGCGCTGTGGTACATGACCGGAACATCTTGATTGATCATGCGTTCAAAGGAGCTCTGGAGTCAGAGTACCAGAAATTCATGTTCAAGGGAGGTGCGGGCGTTGTATAGTGTGAAAACCGGAAAAATCTATGGCATCAACGGCCCTGTTATCTATCTGAAGGGTAAGACGGAATTCAAGATGTCAGAGATGGTACATGTGGGAAATGAGAAGCTGGTAGGCGAAGTCATTTCTCTGGATAAGGACATGACTACTATTCAGGTGTATGAGGAAACGTCCGGACTGCGGCCCGGGGAATCGGTGCTGGGAACGGACGCGGCGGTGTCGGTGACGCTGGCGCCGGGAATCCTCAATAATATATTCGATGGAATTGAACGGCCGCTTGAGCGGATCGCGGATACGGGCGGCGCATTTATCACCCGGGGTGTCAGTGTGGATTCTCTGGATATGGAGAAGCTGTGGGACGCCCATATGACGGTGTCGGTAGGAGAAGTTGTCCATGGGGGAACGATCATCGCGGAAGTTCCGGAGACCAGGGCGATCGTACACAAGTGTATGGTGCCCCCGGACGTGGAAGGAACGGTAGTGGAAGTGAAGCCGGACGGGATGTACCGGATCTGTGACCCGCTGGTGACGGTGGAGCTTCTGGATGGCACGAAGAAGGAGCTGTCTATGATGCAAAAATGGCCGATCCGTGTGGCAAGACCTGTGCATCACCGGTATCCGGCCAGCGTACCCCTGATTACCGGCCAGCGGATCCTGGATACCATGTTCCCTATTGCGAAGGGCGGAACAGCGGCGATTCCGGGAGGATTCGGAACAGGGAAGACGATGACCCAGCATCAGATCGCCAAATGGTCCGATGCAGATATCATTATCTATATCGGCTGCGGCGAGCGCGGCAATGAGATGACCCAGGTATTGGAAGAGTTCGCAGAACTGACAGACCCGAGGACCGGCAATCCGTTGATGGACCGGACCACTCTGATTGCCAATACCTCTAACATGCCGGTAGCTGCCCGTGAAGCGTCTATCTACACCGGACTGACGCTGGCGGAATATTACCGGGATATGGGATATGATGTGGCTATCATGGCGGACTCTACCTCCCGGTGGGCAGAGGCTCTAAGAGAGCTGTCCGGACGTCTGGAGGAGATGCCTGCCGAGGAAGGTTTCCCTGCTTATCTGGCCTCTCGTTTGTCGGCGTTCTATGAGCGGGCGGGCATGATGCAGAATCTGAACGGTTCCACCGGTTCCGTATCCATCATTGGCGCCGTATCGCCTCAGGGCGGTGATTTTTCCGAGCCTGTAACGCAGAATACCAAGCGTTTTGTGCGCTGCTTCTGGGGTTTGGATAAGTCGCTGGCTTATTCCCGGCATTTCCCGGCTATTCACTGGCTCAGCAGCTACAGCGAGTATCTGAATGATTTGAGCGGATGGTACACAGATTTTGTATCTCCGAAGTTTGTGGATTACCGGAACCGCCTGATGGCGCTTCTCAATCAGGAGAGCAGTCTGATGGAGATTGTGAAGCTGATTGGCGGTGATGTGCTGCCGGACGACCAGAAGCTGGTGCTGGAGATTGCCAAGGTAATCCGGCTGGGATTCCTGCAGCAGAATGCATTTCATAAAGACGATACCTGTGTCTCTATGGAGAAACAGTTTAAGATGATGGATGTGATTCTGTATCTGTATAAGAAGAGCCGGCAGCTGGTGGCTATGGGAATGCCTATGTCGGTGCTGAAGGCGGAGGGAATCTTTGAGAAGGTGATCGCAATCAAGTATGATGTGCCGAATGATAATCTACAGCTGTTGGATCTGTATAAACGTGACATCGATGACTTCTACAACCGGGTTATCGAGAAAAATGCATAAAAGGAGGGCGTAGGACATGGGAATAGAATATCTAGGACTGAGTAGTATTAACGGCCCTCTTGTGGTGCTGGAAGGATTACAGGACGCCTTCTACGATGAAATTGTGGAGTTTGTCGTGGATGGAAACATCCATAAGATGGGGCGTATCGTGGAATTGAATGAAGACAAGGCGGTTATTCAGGTGTTCGAGGGAACGGAGAATATGTCTCTTCGTAATACGCATACGAAGCTGACCGGTCATCCTATGGAAGTGATTGTGTCCCCGGATATGCTGGGGCGTACCTTTAATGGAATCGGAATCCCTATCGACGGGCTGGGGCCTATCGTTTCGTCGGATAAGCGGGATGTGAACGGACTTCCTCTGAACCCGGTGCGCCGGGAATATCCGCGTAACTATATCCGTACCGGAATCTCAGCCATTGATGGGCTGACCACTCTGATCCGGGGGCAGAAGCTTCCGATCTTCTCCGGAAACGGGCTTCCTCACGACCAGCTGGCGGCGCAGATCGTTAAGCAGGCGTCTCTGGGCGAGGGATCGGAGGAGGAATTTGCCGTGGTATTCGGCGCCATGGGCGTCAAGCATGACGTGGCGGAGTTCTTCCGCAAGACCTTTGAAGAAAGCGGAGTGTCCGACCATGTGTGCATGTTCCTGAACCTGGCCAACGACCCGGTGGTGGAACGTCTGATCACGCCGAAAGTAGCGCTGACGGTGGCGGAATATCTGGCGTTTGAATGCAATATGCATATTCTGGTTATCCTGACAGATATGACTTCTTTCGCGGAAGCTATGCGTGAGGTTTCCTCATCCAGAGGAGAGATTCCGTCGAGAAAGGGATATCCGGGATACTTATACAGTGAGCTGGCAACGATCTATGAGCGGGCCGGTATCGTGGAAGGAGCGAATGGATCGGTGACACAGCTGCCGATTCTGACGATGCCGAATGATGACATTACCCATCCCATCCCGGATCTGACGGGGTATATTACGGAAGGACAGGTGGTGCTGGACCGGAATCTGCACGGGCAGGCAGTTTATCCGCCCATCAGTATTCTGCCGTCGCTGTCCCGTCTGATGAAGGATGGTATCGGCGCAGGGTACACCAGGGAAGATCATCAGGGTCTTGCGAACCAGCTGTTCTCTGCTTACGCGAAGGTGGGCGAGGCAAGGAATCTGGCTTCCGTAATCGGTGAGGATGAGCTGTCTCCGATTGACAAGCGTTATCTGAAGTTTGGTGAAGCATTCGAGGCGCGCTATATCGGCCAGGGGCCGAACGAAAACCGGACCATCCAGGCGACTCTGGATCTGGGCTGGGAACTCTTAGGCATGTTGCCGAAAGAAGAACTGGACCGTATCGATACAAAACTCATCGAAAAATACTATCCACGTGAAGCAGACTAGACATGACGAAGGACCATGAGAGCGCTTGCGTTCTCATGGGAACTGAGGCATGGATAGGGGCGACGTGACTGAGCGTCTGTAAGGACGCGAGGTCCACGTGCGCCAGTGCGCGAAGCACACGATCTGCTTCCGAAGTGGTCAGAAAGAAATTAATAAGTTGCTAAATAAACTGATTGGGAGGTGGGTGTGTGGATCCAAGAGAATTTCCTACAAAAGGAAATCTGATGCTTGCTAAGAATTCTCTTCTTCTTGCTAATCAGGGATATGACCTGATGGATAAGAAACGGAATATTCTGCTGAAAGAGCTGATGGGACTGATTGATGAAGCAAAGGGAATACAGGAAGAGATTGATAGTACGTTTACAAAGGCATATGCTTGTCTCCAGCGCGCCAATATTGAGCATGGGATCAGTAAAGTCCAGGAGCTGGCATATACGGTGCCCATAGAGGATTCGATCCGTATCCAGACCAGAAGTATTATGGGGACGGAGATCCCCCATGTAAAGTACGATGATAAGCAGAATGATCTTACGTATTCTTTTGGTACGACGCATGAATCCATTGATATTGTCAGAGAGGCATTCCGGGAAGTAAAAGAGCTGACGATTAAACTGTCAGAGGTGGAGAATGCAGCATATAGGCTGGCAACAAATATCAAGAAGACGCAGAAACGGGCGAATGCACTGAAGAATATTACTATTCCGATGTATACCAATCTGGTGTATACCATCAACAATGCATTGGAAGAAAAAGAAAGAGAAGAGTTTACTAGATTGAAGGTAATTAAGAGGATGAAAGGGTAAAGGGGTCAGACCCCCTACGGAATTATGAGGAATTCCGGGGCGGGGTCTGACCCCCTATTTACATGCCGCGGGGCTTGTGCTACACTGATTACAAAGCATGACATTTCTGAAAGAATTCTTATTCGGCGTTATTCGGAACGCCTCATGTCTATTCAGTTATCGACTGAGTCCAATATTCGTATGAAATCTCGATGCTTTTATTCCAATTATGTAGGGCAGAGAGGTTTTCGGTCTTGAAGATGCAAAACGGAAGATGAGGGGGAAACCTCCTGCAGATTAAATTTGTAAAGGAGGTTTTTTATGAGAGAAGGAGAAAATGGAACCAGGAAACGGAGGTTTTGCGAGAAGTCTCAGGATGTATTACCGCCAAACAGACAATTTAAATCACGAATCTTTACGATGATCTTCGAGGATAAGAGGAATTTACTGGAGCTTTATAACGCAGTGAGTGGTAAACATTATGAAGATCCGGATCTTTTAACGATTAACACGCTGGATAATGCTATTTATATGGCGATGAGAAACGATCTGTCTTTTTTGATCGATTCCAGATTATCGCTTTATGAACATCAGTCAACGTACAGTCCCAATTTGCCGCTGCGGTTTTTGCTGTATATAGCGGATCTTTATTCTGCAATGACCAGAAATGAGAATCTGTATGGCAGGAAAAAGATTCTGATTCCGCCGCCGCAGTTTCTGATTTTTTATAATGGTGAAGAAGAACAGCCTGAACGGCGTGCTTTGAAATTGTCGGATATGTTTGGGGTTGAGGAAGAGTATCATAAGCTGGAACTGGAGGCGGTGCTGCTGAATATAAATGCCGGTTTTAACGGAGAGCTGATGAAAGCGTGCCATACGTTGTGGGAATATGCGGAGTATACGAAACGCGTCAGGAAATATGCGGCGGAGTTTCCGATTGAGGAAGCGGTTGAAAGAGCGATAGTGGAATGCATCCGCGAGGGGATCTTAAGAGAGTTTCTGGCAAAGAACAGGACGGAGGCGAAGAAGATGAGTATATACGAGTATGATCAGGAAAAGCATATTCGCCAGGAGAGAGAAACTGCATGGGAAGAAGGCCATGCGGAAGGAAGAGCAGAAGGAAGAGCGGAAGGTGAAGAGGAATTGCTGCTCCGAATGATTATGAAGAAACTTGAGAAGGGGAAAAGTGTGCCGGTGATCGCGGGGGAGCTGGAAGAGACGGAAGAGAGAATCCGTGGTTTAATGGAAAAGATAACATAATGAGAGGTCGTGAAGGTCTGTTCACTATCTCCGTAAAATACGATGATAAGCACAATGACCTGACTTATTCTTTTGGGACGATTGTATACGAATCTGGTTTATACGATCAACAATGCATTGGAAGAAAAAGAAAGAGAAGAGTTTACCAGACTGAAAGTAATCAAGAGGATGAAAGGGTAATAAAAGAAAAAATTAGTCATGGCATATCTCAAATAAAAAGACACAACCGACAGAAGATACGCTGGTCGATACAAGTGCCGAGCGGATCAAAGAATTGGAGGTAGAATTTCTGAAGTTAAAAATAGAGAATGCTTTTCTAAAAAATTGAGGAAGCTGCGTTTGGAGGATGAAGCAAAAATGAGAGAACGGCGCGGATCATCTACAGTCTCCGAAGACAGTGCAGACTAAAAGACATTCTCTCATACAGCGGTATGTCCAAAGAAACTTATATGTACTGACAAAAGCGTTTTCACAAAGAAGACCCTGATCAGGCTCTTGAAAATGAGCAGAGAATCAGAGAGAAACTAGGATGGTTAAGTCCTGTTCAATACGGACTTAATCTTTTGGTTGTATGAAAATAGCGTAGCAGTCAAAAAACTGCTACGCTGAAAAAGTCTAACTTTGGGGCGGCCCTCATAAAACAGCATAAGATTGTTTTCGGCAAACAGCGTGGCTTCGGCTGTGCCGTTTCTCCGTTTTGTAAGCTATTTAGCAAAGACGCGGGGAGTATTCCCACAAGGTCATAGGAAATGTCTATCCGCTACTCCCGATAACCTTTGGACTTGTCCGGCGCATGAACATACACCGCCTTTACCATGTCGTTGAGTATAGCGGGCGTCAGTTCGTCCAAGTTGAGATATCGTTCCATGCGATATAGGATTTAGAAATACAGAGATATGATTCAAGCCATACTCAAGGAGCACAAATAAAAGCTTTCCCTACGAGTTAATCGACTTCTGAGGACTGTTTTATATTAAGCGATAGTGAATTGAACAAGTTTTCAATAACTGTTATAATAAAGTGCAAGAAACAATGGAGGAGTTGCTATGGGCTTTAGGTATAGAAAAAGCATTAACTTGGGTGGTGGGTTTAGAATCAACATCAGTAAATCCGGCATTGGTTACAGCTGGGGTGTCAAAGGATATCGTGTTACAAAAACAGCAAAAGGCACTGTTCGCAGAACAGCATCAATTCCGGGGACTGGTATATCCTTTGTAGATGAAACTGGTAAGAAAAATCAGAATAGAACTTCTCCGGTAAATCCCCAACAGAACAATCCGTCTGCTGACACTAATTCATATGATACTGAGGAAATAGTAAATAGCGTAGCAACAAATATGGCATCGGAAGGACTGGAGGATATTCTTGCTGCTGTAAGAAAGACATTAACTGTAAACAAGATTTCGACTATCGGCATTTGGATTTCACTACTTATCAGCTGTGCTAATCCAGTATTCATATTATTTTTGATTGCGTTTGTAGCTTTGAAAGTATATGCTAAGACAGCTGGATTGATTGATTTGGACTATGTAATTGATGCCGACCAACAAGAAGAAGTCAATCGGCACATGGATCCTATGTTAAAAGTTACAGACAGTGAAAAAGTTTGGAGAATCATGCAGTCCAACAAAGTAATAGACAAGAAGTACTCGGGAGGTGCTTCCAGTACCGTAAAGAGAATTGCCTGTATAGCAAGCAAAAAAGCTCCATTCCCGTTTAAATCTGATACCCCTGCGGCTTCATTTAAGGCGGGAAAGGAAACGCTGGTATTTCTCCCTGATAAACTCTTTATCATACAGAAAAGCAGAGTGGGTGCTTTGAATTATTCGGACATGGAAACATTTGCACACACCACACGATTTATAGAAAATGAGAAAGTTCCTGGTGATGCAAGTATAGTAGGCAGTACTTGGAAATATGTTAACAAATCTGGTGGACCAGATAAACGGTTTAAAGATAATCGTGAACTTCCGATTTGCCTGTATGGTGAAATTGAGTTAAAATCTGCATCGGGATTAAATACGATACTTATGTTTTCAAATGCAGACCTCAAGTAATAAAAGGCATGGTTTGTGACACGAAAAAACAGACAAGAGGTCAAACGTCCTCTTGTCTATTTTTATGTTGCAATCCGTTATGGCAGCTACCCTATTTCAGTTGATTGTTAATACTGTTTTATGAGTAGCTACCCTTTGGGGGTCACTTTATTTTCCCTATCTCCAACGATTTGTTTATAATTTTCTCGATTTTTCCGCGCCTGCGTTGATGCATTCCATGACTGCGGCGCGCATGCCGCCTTTTTCCAGGGCTTCACAGCCTTCAATTGTGGTTCCGCCCGGCGAGGTAACCATATCCTTGAGTTGGCCGGGATGGAGATTCATATCCAGAAGCATTCTTGCAGAGCCAAGACAGGTCTGGGCTGCCAGACGATAGGCTGTAGCGCGGGGCAGGCCTTGTTTGACTCCGCCGTCGGCCATGGCTTCGATGAACATGGCTACATAAGCAGGACCGCCGCCGCTGAGTCCGCAGACTGCGTCGATGAGATGCTCGGGAATCATCTCTACGACACCGATGGATGCATAGATCTCTTTGGCGGCATTCAGTTCTTCCGGAGCAAAGTCGTTGTCCAAGCAGAGGGCGAAAGCGCCTTCAAACACCATGGCCGGGGTGTTGGGCATAATCCGGAGAATACGCGGGACACCGTCGATCATGTTCCGGAGACGTTCCACAGTGACGCCGGCGACGATGGACATCATAGCCTTGCCATTCATAGCCTTCTTACATTGAGAGAGGGCTTCTGCAGCATTCTGGGGTTTTACAGCCAGCAGGATCAGATCGCTGTTCCGGCAGACTTCCTCATCGTCGGCACAGAGATGAACGCCCCAGTCACGGGCTTTGTCCATCATGGCCGGATTGATGTCGTATACATAAGCATTTTCCCGCGGGAGTACGCCGCTTTCCAGGGCGCCGTAGAGAATGGCGCCGCCCATGTTGCCGCAGCCGATGATACCGATTTTTTTGTTAATAGACATAAAGATGTACCTCCTTTTTAAAAATAGGGACAGGTTATTTTTCAATTGGGGACGTAGTATTTTGTAAAAATACTACGTCCCCAATTGAAGTAGTGCGCCTTCTGCCATGCAGTGTGCGGCGTATAGCATGCCTTTGTGGCCGATACTCATTCCGGCCTGTCTGGCAGCCGCCCAATGGTGCAGCGGGGTTCCTTTGCACATGGTGGCGGCGCTGATAGTGATCAGGGGGACGATGTGGCTGACTTCGGAAGCGTCCGTGCCGATGGAGATGGGTACAGGTTCGTCCTCCAGCGGTTCCAGCCCGGAGAAGTAAACTCCATCGTTTACAAGTCCGGCCTCTTGGGTGATTTTTTCCGCATAGCGGATTTCTTCGTCTGTGTATGTGGGGGTGGGTACCTTTTTCATGGCTTCGTAATATAGTTCTGCTAATGGCCGGTTTATTTTCATTTCTTTGCAGCTGGCAACCAGTTCGATGTCAACGGTGGTTCCGGTCATAAGAGCAGCTCCCCGGGCGCAATCGTCTACGCGGCGGCTAGCGTCATCTGTACGGGAACGTTTGCTGGAGCGTATGAAGTAGTTGGTTTTTGCCAGATCTGGCACTACATTTGCCGGCTGTCCGTTGTCGATGTAAGCGTAGTGCATGCGGACGTCGCCGGGAACGTGCTCCCGCAGATAGTTGACGCCGATGTTCATCAGTTCGGCGGCGTCCAGCGCGCTTCGCCCGTCTTCGGGGGACTTGGAAGCGTGGGCGCTTATCCCGTGAAAGGTATAGTTTTTGATGTCCTGCGCCTGCCAGATATCATTGCTGATACGGTTCCGGTCAAAGGGATGCCATGTGATGGCTGTGTCCAGATCGTCGAAAACCCCCTGTTTTGCCATAATGATCTTGCCGGACATGATCTCTTCCGCGGGGCATCCATAGACACGGATGGTTGCGTACATGGTTGCGTCCGGATGATTTTCCAGGACTGCTTTGAGGGCGCAGGCCGCCGCTGCAGCTCCGGTACCCAGAAGATTATGGCCGCAGGCGTGTCCCAACTCCGGTAAAGCGTCATATTCCGCCAGGAATCCGAGGATGGGGCGGCCGCGGCCCCAGGTGGCTGTAAAAGCGGTGGGGATGCCGGCGGTGCCGTATTCCACAGTAAAGCCTTGGCGTTCCAGGAATTGCGCCAGATAACGAGAGGAAAGCTCCTCCTGGTAGGCGGTTTCCGGATGACAGAATATATAGTCAGCAGTCCTGATGATTTCGGCCTCATGGTCAGATAGCCATTTTTGCAGAATAATTTCGTGTTCTTCTGTAATCTTAAGTGGTGTTCTGATGTCTTGAGTTTGATTCATAAGGTTCTCCTTTGGTTGCTGGGTCTGCTGTAAGGCCAGAAGAATAGGGCCAGTTCTCTTTATCCGGAAAGAGAAGCTGACCCGGGGGAAGGGGATCAGACCCCCTATGGTAGAATGGGGCCTCCCGGGGAGGGGTCAGACCCCTTTTATGGATACACGCCTTCGAGAATATCCAGATATTCCCGGCCAAAAGTGTCAACGTAGTCCTGCAGCGCCAGTTCTACGGCCTCCTGTCCGTCCTCGCCAAGGTAGTTGATCAGAAACCGGCTGATGGTATATTTCAGATGTGCCGTGTGGTAGTTGAAGTCTTTCATGCAGCTGGTGCCCAGTTCTTTCTTTTTTCGCGGAAGTTCTTCTGCTTCCTCCGGGGTCAGAGGCAGGCCCCAGTCGAACTTGCATTGCTCTCCGCCCCAGCTCATAGCTTTTGAAATGGGTGTGCATACGAAATCAGAGCGAAATCCTTGGTAAACTGCTTTGTCAACATTGACACAATATAGTTTTCCGTACTCCATGAGATCGTGTTTTTCCCAGGCGTCGCACCATGCGCATTTGGATATGTAGGTTTGAAGGGTGGGTTCGGTCTGTATCTGACCGAATACCATCTGTCCTTCGTAATCCGGCTGCCATTCGCCATACGCCTGATTCGTCATTACGGTAAGTGGATCGCCGTGCTCCAGCGCATTTCCGGCCATACGCATTCCCCGTTCGTTGCCGTATGCGGTCATTCCGGCCAGGATGGCTTCCCTTCCCACATCTCCCCGTAGTTCAATTGCCCGTCTTGCCAAAAGTGCAAATAAGACAGCGTGATGTTCTATCTTACAACAGGCTTGTTCTTCTTTCATAAGATAATCTCCTTCCGTAAGATTTTCGATATAATGCTTACTTTGATTATACTATATCGGGAGGAAAAAACAACGGAAGATTCGGAGGATAACAGGTAAATGCAAAAAAACAAAGGGCTGTTATAATCCAAAGGGAGAATACAAGTTCTTGAGACGGTACAGACGTCTGACGCCGGTACAGGCGGGCGGAAACGGCAAATGCGATCCAGACACCGATGACAAAGATGGAAAGATCGAGGACGAACAGATTCTGGCCTAGAATTCCGGTGTAGGTATAAAAGCTGACAATAATCCAGAGCATACCGCAGAGTACGCCAAGGTATCGGCTATAGAAGAAGGGAAGCGTCTGGGGACGGACGCGGATCCAGTTCCAGACGGTGATCAGAAGAAATGGGAAGAACAGCAGTTTCAGATGTTCCCAGGTGGATTCGTTGACGGGACAGAATAGAGCTGCCAGTGCAAGCCCCCCGGACAGATCATAGAGAAAATGATTCAGAGTGCCAAGAAGGATAACAAAAATAGCGCTGAGCCGGGCCCGCTTACTTAAGTATGATTTGTGTTGTTTCATAAATAATCCCCTTTTTGATTAATGTATGCGGGAGATTAAAAAAATATGAAAAAATGTTAAAAAGGTATTGCTTTTTTAAAAACAGTGAGATATAATATCTCTTGCGTTACAGATGACGCAAGATTATAAATTGAATATGCGCGATTAGCTCAGTTGGTAGAGCACCTGACTCTTAATCAGGGTGTCCAGGGTTCGAGCCCCTGATCGCGCACTGAAAAGTCGCTGTTTTTGCAGACATTGAGATCTGCGGGGACGGCGCTTTTTTTTGTGCGGAAACCCTGTAATTTCAAGGGGGTTGGGGATTCCCTAAATGAAAAGAGCAAGGATGCAAAGGGAAAGGTAAGTTGGGTAAGGTTTGATTACACTTGATTACACTTTTAATTTTCCAGAGCTTTTTGTATCATATGGCCCTTTTCTTCAAGAGTGTGTGTATCAAAACAATAATTTTTTAATGTTGTTCTTTCGTCAGCATGTCCAGCCATTTCCCTCACGGAATTAATGCTAACGCCGCCCTCTATCAGTTTTGATATATAAGTTTTTCGGGCTTTGTGGGAACTTTTGGGTTGAATACCAATCTGTCTACAGTATTTTCGGTAAGCATCCGTTATAGAGCGTTCTGGGATGGGATCACCTGTCAAAGAGAAAATATAACCATTCGTGTCGGCTCCTAATTCATGCTGCCGTTGTTTAGCCGCTTCTATAATTGATATGGCCTGAGGAGTTAAATATACAGAGCGATCGCCACATTCGGTTTTGGTGTGCGCTACAACTTCCGGTGTCTCCTTTATATGTTGACATTTCTATTGATTTCACGTATAATAATAGCGCGGAATAATCCGCACTGTATTTGATATCAAGAGGCAGATTCTTTAGTGACGAGGCGCGTGCCCGCACGAAAAGAACAAGCCTCTTGCTTTTTGTCTAAACATTCCAATCAAACCAGAATTTATATTATTATAGCACGAAAAAGGCGGGGCGTCATTGATTTTATATGGCGCCCCGCCGATCATTTATTGTTGATTTATGGATAGAGGTTGAATAAACAAGGGTTACATATTAAGATAATGATATACAAGCTGTCGGATCAGAAAATCATGTCATATGTTAAGGGGAAGGGATATGGATGAAAAGAAGAGCCGGGTTTACACGATTGTATGTGTGATTCATTTTTTATCGACAGCCGCATTTATCGGAGTCGCATCAATGGAACTGGCGGGGAGGATGAAATTATACGAATTTGTTTCCAACCATGCGGATAGTTATAATTCGACATTTTTTGGTTTTTCCAAAGAAATGTACTGGTATGCCCTCTTGCAGCTGATCTTGCTGATTATACTGTGTGGGTCGTTTGTTTTGAAATTATTCCTGAAATACAGAAGAAGCGGAAAGGATAATTTATAATGATGGCTGCGCGGGGAGAGAGATTCCGGTAAGC
>CASEIR010000050.1 GCA_949287925.1 uncultured Lachnospiraceae bacterium | reverse complement strand
AGGTTCATCATCTACTATTACAAGCCTTAATAATTCCATAAAAGTCCCTTCCGTGCATACATTAAGTCTATATTATCATATTTCAACTTTATTTTAATCCGGCACGGAAAAATTCTTTAGCAAAAATCATACCTGCTCTGTAAAAAATTAAACCTCTGTGAAATCCTTTCTCTTCCTGAACTATAGTAATCTCCGCATCCTAATACCCGCTTACAGTATTCAAAAGCGTCTCGCAGTACATCCGGTAATCTTTTCCCGCTTCTTCCATATCTATACACATCTTCAGATGAACAGAACGCATGCCAAGAGAAGGCAGTTCCTGAAGCAGTTCATAAAATCTCCGCCCCAGAAGCTTCAGGACATCAAAAGTAGCCCTGATCTCTATATGCCCTTCATTCACTGCCGCGATCCGACAGAATACCTTCTATCACATCAACTCCATCAACGCTCTTATATTCCCCACAAGAATTTTATTTTCATCTGAAACCAAAGAACAGTATTCCTTCATGCTGCTGTGTTTGTAGCCCAAAAGCGTGCTACTTAAACCTGCTTTAACCGGATTCATGTGAATATAACGGACGCAGTTCCAAAAATATGCCTCATCTTCCACACACTAGCTTCGAAATCGATTTTGAAAAACCACACCCGTACAGTTATGTTTATAATTGTAATAAAAGGCGTATTCAGCTGAGATTACAGCCATAAAAGACGCGAGAACATCAAGCTCTGCTTTTAATAATAAATGAAAATGATTGGGCATAATACAATATGCATAAACTTCAACTTGATATTTTTCATAATTCTCCCGGACCAGATTTTCCATTCTTGTCCGTTCTCTGTTCTGAGCAAAAACCGCTTTTTTCTCAAGGCCTCTGTTTACCACGTGATAAACTCCACTTATGCTTTTTTGTCTTGGTTTTCTCGCCAAACAATCCCTCCTTCACTACTATTTTCACGCAAAAAGGGACAGATATATTTCAATTGGGGACGGGGAATTTTTGAAAAAATTCCCCGTCCCCAATGAAATAATGAAATTAATAGGATTTTCCCCAGTAAGCCATGTGTTTTGCAGGCTTACCGCACCAGATACACTTATCGGAGATCATTTCCTCGTCTTCGATCAAACATCTCGTAGCTGCTCCGCCCGTTACATATTTTACTTCGCCTTCGCATTCTGGATCACCGCACCAGCATGCTTTTACGAAACCTCTGTTTGCTTTGAATTTTTCTTCCATCTCATCCATGGTTGTGGCCGTATCAATATGGCTCTGCAAGAATGCATTTGCTCTGTCATACATATCCTGCTGCTCCTGCTCTAAGATCTCGCGAAGCTTTGTCGCGATCTCATCCAGGGATACCACGATCTTCTCACGGTTGTCACGACGTACAACAACCACCTGGTTCTTTTCGATGTCTTTTGGTCCGATCTCGATACGAGTCGGAATACCCAGCATCTCCTGCTCAGCAAATTTCCATCCAGTACTCTTATCGGAAACATCAATTTTTGCTCTGTATCCTGCTTTTTTCAGTTCATCCAGCAAAGCGTAAGCTCTGTCCAGCACCCCTTCTTTATGCTGTGCGATCGGAATGATTCTGGTCTCAACCGGAGCTACGTGCGGCGGCAGAACCAGACCGCTGTCATCACCGTGTACCATAATCAGTGCGCCAATACTTCTGGTAGACCATCCCCAGGAAGTTTCATATACGCTCTGCAGCTGGTTGTTTTTATCTACATATTTAATACCGAACGCATCCGGGAATCCACTTCCGAAGAAATGACTGGTTGCAGACTGTAATGCTTTTCCATCATGCATCAACGCTTCGATGGTATACGTGTCCTGAGCTCCCGCAAACTTCTCATGCTCTGCTTTTCTTCCGGATACGAAAGGAATCGCCAGGGTTTCTCTATAACAATCTTCATAAACATGAAGCATCTGGATCGTACGTTCTTCTGCTTCCTCATATGTCGCATGGATTGTATGTCCTTCCTGCCACAGGAACTCTCTGGAACGCAGGAACGGTCTGGTCGTCTTCTCCCAGCGAAGTACAGAATTCCACTGGTTCCATACCTTCGGAAGATCTCTGTAAGACTGCACCGTCTTAGCCCACAGATCACAGAACAGAGTCTCTGATGTCGGACGGATACACAGTCTCTCCTGCAGTCTTTCCATACCGCCGTGTGTTACCCATGCAACCTCCGGTGCAAAACCATCAATATGATCCGCCTCTTTTTCCAGCAGGCTTTCAGGAATCAGCGTCGGCAGGTATACGTTTTCCACACCCGTCTCTTTGAAGCGTCTGTCCAGATCTGCCTGGATCAATTCCCAGATCGCATATCCGTTGGGAAGATAGTTCAGACAGCCCTTCACGCTTGAATAATCACAGAGTTCTGCTTCACGCACAACATCCGTGTACCACTGTGCAAAATTCTCATCACGTGGCGTAATGCTTTCCACTAATTTCTTTTCCTTTGCCATGTCTCTTTTCTCCTTTTCCTTGTTTTCGCAAGGCCCTTGCCCCACTTCATTTTCTTGCGGGAGCTGGCGTTAACACGGCAAAATAAAAACGCCGTCCTTCGCGGCTCCCAAAAAAGGGACCGAAAAGTTCGGCGGTACCACCCTAGTTAACTGTGACCCTCTCACAGTTCTCTCATTCTCCGTTAACGCCGGCTACACGCTGCATTTTCATGCAGAGGCTCCAAGGCCGGTTTCCATGCAGTTCAAAGCAGAAATCTCTCAGCATCCGATCTCCTCTCTGTGGCTTGCTTACATGTACTGATCCTCTTCACAGCCAGAAAATTTTGAATTAAACGTAATTCTAATGGAAACCCAACGTTTTGTCAAGGTTTTCTGATATATAAATGATTGCAAAATCCCAGATTCCATGATTAAATGATAAAAGAATAACGAACCGGAGGAATCACTATGACCAGACTTCCCGATACAAACCGACTAATACAGTATGAAGACGAACACATCATCGTATGCATAAAACCACACGGTATTGCCACTCAGGGAAAATCTTTACGCACCCCCGATATGGTAACTATGCTAAAAACTCACCTGTCACAAATCACCCCCCAAAAACAGCCTCCTTATCTGGCAGTTGTTCATCGGTTAGATCAGCCTGTCACCGGAATACTCGTTTTTGCCAAAACACCGACTGCCGCCAAAGAGCTGAGCCGCCAGATTCAAGCCCACGAATTCGGGAAATATTATCGCGCCTTACTGGAAAATACTCCTCCCCAAAATACTGATATCCTGGAAAACTATATGATAAAAGACGCAAAATCCAACACCTCGCAAATTTGCTCAAAAAACACCCCTGGAGCAAAATTAGCCAGATTAGAGTATAAAATAATCAAAAAGGGACGGGGAATTTTCAAAAATTCTCCGTCCCCAAACGAAGTAGAGGTGTCCCTTTTTACCGGACGGCATCATCAGATCCGAGTTCAATTTGCACATATTGGCTGCCCGATTGTGGGAGATACAAAATATAACCTTTCAGCTTCTGCCGCTTCCGGTTCCTGGCGCCAGATCTGTCTATGCGCCTATCGCCTTTCTTTTTTTCATCCGGTTACAAAAGAAAGAATGGAGTTTGTTTTGGATCATTTCCCGGGACCGGATCTTTAATCCTCCCGATTTCTACTTTCTCAACAAAATCCCGGCTTCCTGCCAGATCATTCAGAATCTGACAGGAAGCCGGGATCTTTTACATCAATTATCCTTACACTTCACAGATACATCCGCAATACCTGCACAGCCTTTTTATTCTTCTTCACTCTTCAGAGCTTCTTCATATTTTTCTAAAATAATATTCTGAATCCGCTCTCTGGTCTCGGAATTAATCGGGTGTGCAATGTCTCTATACTCGCCGTCAAGCGCTTTTTTGCTGGGCATCGCGATAAACAGGCCTTTTTCCCCTTCTATCACCTTAATATCATGTACCACAAATTCTTCATCCATAGTAATAGAAACAACTGCCTTTAATTTCCCTTCCTTTGCTACCTTTCGTACTCGTACATCTGTAATCTGCATAACTGCTGCCCCTTTCTCTCGGTAAATACGTCTTTCTTACAACGCATACCTTTCGTTCTTTTCCACAACTACTTTCACCCCATCTTCCCCAACATGACGCGTATTTGCGCGGATTGTGTCTCTGCTCTCTACGATACAGTTCTCAATGTACGTGTTGTCGCCCAAGTAGACATCATTCAAAATGATAGAATTCTTAATGACACAATTATTACCGACAAAAGTCTTCTTGAACAAGATCGAATTTTCAACCGTTCCATTAATGATACTGCCACTGGCCACAAGACTGTTCTTCACCACTGAACCAGGGTTATACTTGGCCGGAGGCAGATCACTGACCTTTGAATAGACTTCCGGCCGCTGTCTGAAGAAATAATCCCTCACTTCCGGCCTCAGAAAATCCATGTTTGTCCGGTAATAAGCATCCACTGTTGATATGTTGCTCCAGTAATCTTTTATTTTATAACCGTATATCTTCTTCAGATTCTTATATCTGATCAAAATATCGGTTACAAAATCGTATCTTTCTTCCTCTGCACAATGTTCGATCAGATCGATCAGCAGACGTCTGCGGATCACATAGATCCCAGTTGAAATCGTATGCGAATTGGCCACCATCGGTTTCTCTTCAAATTCTTCAATGCGCATCGTATCATTCATCTTAATGGTCCCGAACCGGCTGGCATCCTCTCCCGGATCCAGCTCCTTGCAGACCACGGTCACATCCGCTTTCTTCGCAATATGATATTCCAGAACCTTGTTATAATCCATCTTATAAACCGCGTCGCCAGATGTGATGATCACATACGGTTCATGGCTTTTCTTCAGGAAATCCAGGTTCTGGCAGATGGCATCTGCCGTTCCCCGGTACCAGTATCCGTTATCCGCAGTGATGGTGGGAGTAAACACATAGAGTCCTCCCTGCTTTCTTCCGAAATCCCACCACTTAGATGAATTCAGATGTTCATTCAGAGAGCGGGCGTTATACTGCGTCAGCACTGCCACCTTCTGAATATGAGAATTGGACATATTACTTAATGTAAAATCAATCGCCCTGTAACTGCCTGCGATAGGCATCGCCGCAACTGCGCGCTTCGTTGTCAGTTCACGCATCCGGTTGCTGTTTCCGCCTGCCAAAATAATTCCTACTGCTCTCATGCTCGGTCACCTGCCTTTATCAATGTCTCTCCGCTGCCCAGGATTCCTCCAGGATAATCTTCCTTCCCCGTGACGCCGCTGATCGCAGTATTCTTCCCAATCTGTACATGATCCGGTATTTTCGAATTCTCTCCGATCGTAACCAGGCCAAATGAGTAAATCGCCGGTTTCAGCTGATTTGGAATATCACTTCCGATTCCAAGCGTGACATTTTCTCCGATCTCACAATTCTCCGCAATGATCGCTTTATCAATCACACAACCTTTTCCGATCTTTACATCTTCCATAATAATGGAATCTCTTACAACCGCACCCTCCTCGATCACAACCCCGGAACCGATCACACAGTTATGAACCTCTCCATAGACTTCTGTTCCGTTACCGATCAGGCTTCGTTCGATCACAGCCTGCGGCGCGATATACTGCGGCGGCAGAATCGGACTGTTGGTATAGATCTTCCAATACTCTTCATACAGGTTGAACTCGGGCACAATATCAATCAGCTCCATATTCGCCTCCCAGTAAGACCCAAGCGTTCCCACATCCTTCCAGTATCCGTTGTATTCATATGCGAACAGCCGCTGTCCTTTCTCGTGGCAATATGGAATAATATGTTTTCCAAAATCACAGCCCGGCTCATTTTTCAACGCCAGCAGCGCTTCCCGCAGCACCGGCCAACTGAAGATATAAATGCCCATAGAAGCCAGATTACTCTTCGGCTGCGGCGGTTTTTCCTGAAATTCATTGATCTTGCCGTCTTCATCCGTAATCACGATCCCGAACCGGCTGGCCTCCTCCATCGGAACCGGCATGGCCGCAATTGTCACATCCGCTT
Organism: uncultured Lachnospiraceae bacterium; assembly: GCA_949287925.1. Classification (GTDB taxonomy): domain Bacteria; phylum Bacillota; class Clostridia; order Lachnospirales; family Lachnospiraceae; genus Merdimonas. The sequence continues at coordinate 20,832 of CASEIR010000050.1, read as the reverse complement.
TATTCTTTTTATGATAATCCAGCATCACCTCATAATCCATCTTATAGATATGATCTCCGGATAAAATCAGAACATAATCCGGATGGAAAGTTTCCATATAGTCCAGATTCTGATAAATCGCATTCGCCGTTCCCGTATACCATTCGCTGTTGCTGCTCTTTTCATATGGCGGCAGAATCGTCACACCTCCAAAATTCCGGTCCAGATCCCACGGAATTCCGATTCCGATATGCGTATTCAGCCGTAGCGGCTGATATTGTGTCAACACTCCCACCGTATCAATTCCAGAATTAATGCAATTGCTGAGCGGGAAGTCAATAATTCTATATTTCCCCCCGAAAGCAACGGCTGGTTTTGCGACCTTGGCAGTAAGGACTCCGAGTCTGCTGCCTTGTCCCCCTGCCAGCAACATTGCTATCATTTCTTTTTTCCTCATGTCATCACCCCTTTTGAGTAATTTATTGCTTCCATTATACCATAGAAATGATTTTGCGTGAACAAATTTTACAATAAAAATGAACTTTTCGTTAACTTTTTATGAAAATATCACAAAAACTTACAGCTTGGTTTTTTTTCCATATCTGTATATAATAATATGGAATGAATAAACTTTTATGACAGTCATTTTACAGATAATGATAGTTTACTGGACAGAAAGGTATGAAAGCATATGTATAAAATTAATTTTGACCAGCCTGCACACGTACATTTTATCGGCATCGGCGGCATCAGCATGAGCGGCCTGGCAGAGATCCTTCTCAAAGAAGGGTTCACTATCTCCGGATCAGACAACAAAGAATCCGCTCTGACGCACCATCTGGAAAGCATAGGCGCCACAGTTTTTTACGGCCAGAAGGCCTCCAACATCATTCCGGGTATCGACGCAGTCGTCTACACTGCCGCCATCCACGAAGACAACGAAGAATACGCGGCAGCCGTTCAGGCCGGCCTTCCCATGCTGAGCAGAGCAGAGCTTCTGGGCCAGCTTATGACTAACTACGAGACCCCCATCGCCGTATCCGGCACCCACGGAAAGACAACCACCACCTCTATGCTTTCCCACATCCTGCTGGCCGGAGATCTGGATCCCACCATTTCTGTCGGCGGCATCCTGAAGGCCATCGGCGGCAACATTAAGGTGGGCGGCTCAGAACTATTCGTAACAGAGGCCTGCGAATATACGAACAGTTTCCTTCACTTTTTCCCGAAAATTTCCATCATATTAAATATTGATGCAGATCATCTGGATTTCTTCAAAGACCTGAATGATATCCGGAACTCTTTCCGCAGATTCGCGGAGCTGCTTCCTGCAGACGGAACACTGATTATAAACAACGATATCCCCAATCTGGATACTTTTGTCAGCGGACTAAAATGCAGGGTTCTGCGTTACGGCAATGACAGTTCCCTGGATTACAGCGCCACCAACATCTCTCATAATAAGCTGGGAGAAGCATCATTTGATCTGGTAAAATCCGGTATTTTTGTGGATCGGATCACTTTGGCCGTCAATGGCGATCACAATGTGTCCAATGCGCTGGCCGCCATTGCCGCCAGTGATATTCTGGGAGTGCCAATAGACACCATCAAAAAAGGTCTCCGGGAATTCACCGGGACCAGCCGCCGGTTTGAATATAAAGGTCAGAAAAACGGCGTCACCGTCATCGACGACTATGCTCACCATCCCACAGAGATCCGGGCGGCGCTTCAAGCGGCGCGCCAATATCCTCACCGGGAATTATGGTGCATCTTCCAGCCCCACACCTATACCAGAACCAAAGCGCTCTTCGACGAATTCGTTGACGCGCTGACTTCCGCCGATCATGTGATTCTGGCGGATATCTATGCCGCCCGGGAAACCGATACTCTCGGTATCTCCTCCCGGAATATTGCCGAAAAGCTGACAGAAAAAGGATGCGACGCTTTATACTTCCCCACCTTTAAAGAAATCGAAGATTTCTGTATCGAAAACTGTCAGAAAGGCGACCTGTTGATAACTATGGGCGCCGGAGACGTTGTAAACATTGGAGAATCTCTTTTAGAACGGTAGTTATCCACATTTTCCACAGGATTTTATCCACAAAAAACCTGATTTTGAGCTCAAAAATTCCTTTTTCATCTGCATTTCTGATGCTATAATGTCTCTACGAGAAATGAGATTTAAAGAAGGGACGACAGAGAAACCATGAAGAAACTGACACTGACCAACTGCGCGCAGGACAATATTACTGTGCTGGAAAATGAATTTATCGACCGCTATATGCCCGGGGCAAACGGTGAATATGTGAAGGTGTATCTTCTGGTTCTTCGTCACCTGAACGATGCCTCCGGCATATTATCCATCTCCGAGATGGCCGACGTGCTGGAATGCACAGAAAAAGACGTGCTGAGAGCTTTAAACTACTGGAAAAAGCAGGGGCTTTTAGATTTTTGCGATCCGGCTCCGGATGCATCCCAGGCCCCGGCCGGTCAGACAGCTGCCGGCCGGCCGGATGACGATCCTAAGCCAGCCAGAAATTCCGAGCCGTCTTCCGCGCCCAATATTCAGCAGTACCGCAGCCGGAAAGAACGAAAGGAATTCAAAGAACTGGTATTTGTTGCAGAACAATATCTTGGCAAGACCCTGTCCGCCACTGATATTGACATGATTACATACTTTTACGATACCCTGGATATGTCTGCAGAACTGATCGAATATTTGATCGAATATTGCGTAGAGAACGGACACAAAAGTATGCATTACATCCAGGCCGTCGCCTTGTCCTGGAATTCCCGCGGCATCCGTACTGTAGAGGAGGCGAAGGCCGGCACACATATGTACACAAAAAACTGTTACTCCGTCCTGAAGGCTTATGGAATCAAAGGCAGAGGCCCTGCGCCTGCAGAACTGGCCTATATCCGCAAATGGAACGAAGAATACGGGTTTACTCTGGATGTGATCCTGGAAGCCTGCAGCCGCACGATGAATGCGATTCATCAACCCAACTTTGAATATACGGATTCTATTTTGAAAAACTGGATCTCCAAAGGTGTCCGGCAGCTGAAGGATATCGAATCTGCGGACGCCGCTTTCTTGAAAGAAAAAGAACGTAAGAAGCAGCAGCATTCCAGATCTTCTGCCGATACCAGAGCCCAGAAAACCACCGCCTTCAATAATTTTGACGAACGGTCTTATAACATGGACGATCTGGAGCGCAGGCTGCTGCAGCAATAGCAATTTTTCAGGAGGATACCACGGATATTATGGCTCTATCAAATTCACAATATGAACAGCTGATGCGTACCTATGAACAGCGGCAGATGGATGATGAATACCGGCTCCGGCAGCGCAGCCAGAAAGCCTATTCTGCCATCCCGTCTCTGGAAGCTCTGGATCAATCCATTTCATCACTGAGCGTCGACACGGCCCGAAAGCTCCTGAACGGAGACGAATCCGCCCTGTCTTCATTAAAACAAAAGATATATTCCCTGACTGCCCAGAAAAGACAACTTCTTACAGAACATGGCTTCCCGGAAGACTACCTGGAACCGGATTACATCTGTCCGGACTGCAAGGATACCGGTTACATCGGAACCAGGAAATGCCACTGCCTGCGCAAAGCCATTACGGATCTTCTCTACCGGCAGTCTAATCTGCAGGAAATCCTGGAAGAGGAGAATTTTTCCACCTTTTCTCTGGATTATTATTCCAAGAACCACATCGACCCTGTCACTGGAAGGTCTTCTCTTGAAATTATGCAAAACGCATACAAAACCTGCCAGGAATTTACAGAATCATTTTCCAAGAAATTTCAAAACCTGCTATTATACGGAGACACCGGAGTCGGCAAAACGTTCCTGTCTCATTGTGTCGCAAAGGAATTGATGGATGCGTCATTTTCCGTTATCTACTTTACAGCAGCCGGATTATTTGATATATTTGCACAGTGTATATTCCACAGACAGTCAGAAGATCATCCAGAGGATCTGGAGCATATTTACAACTGCGATCTGCTGATTATTGACGATCTGGGAACAGAATTCGCCAACTCTTTTACGAATTCCCAGTTATTCGTCTGTCTGAACGAACGAATACTCCGCAAAAAATCAACCATTATTTCAACCAATCTTGCATTAGAAGACATCAAATCGATCTACTCGGAGCGGACATTCTCCCGGATCAGCAGCCATTACACACTGCTTCGCCTGACGGGGGACGATATCCGCATCCAAAAAAAATTATTAAACCTGGGAGGTACAAAGGATGATACGCCGTAATGATCGTAATCTCGATAACATTCCAATCGGAGCTCTGGGGCTGATCGCTCTGGAGGGCTGTGAAGAGATGGGACAGAAGGTAAACGATTACCTTGTAAAATGGAGAAGGGAAGACGGACATATCCACAAAGATGATGTTGCTTTCAGCGGTTATGAAAGGGACAATTATCTGATCAGCGCAAAGGTGCCGCGTTTTGGTTCCGGGGAAGCTAAAGGTATCATCGGAGAATCTGTCCGCGGAATGGACATCTATCTGATGGTAGACGTGTGCAATTACAGTCTGACCTATTCTCTCACAGGCCACATCAATCACATGTCTCCGGACGATCATTTCCAGAATCTGAAGCGGGTCATCGCCGCTATCGGAGGAAAGGGGCGTCGGATCAACGTTATCATGCCGTTCCTTTATGAGAGCCGCCAGCACAAACGAAGCAGCCGGGAATCTCTGGACTGCGCGCTGGCCCTGCAGGAGCTGGTACGCATGGGCGTAGACAACATCATCACTTTCGATGCCCATGATCCGAGAGTGCAGAACGCCATTCCTCTGAACGGATTCGAAACGGTCCGCCCCACCTATCAGTTTGTGAAAGGTCTCCTGCGCCGTTTCGACGACCTGAAGATCGACAGCAGCCATATGATGGCCATAAGCCCGGACGAAGGTGCTACCAGCCGCGCCGTATACCTGGCAAACGTACTGAATCTGGATATGGGTATGTTCTATAAACGCCGCGACTATACCCGCATGGTAGGCGGCCGCAACCCAATCGTAGCTCATGAATTCCTGGGCTCTTCCGTAGAGGGAAAAGACGTGATCATCTTAGACGACATGATTTCTTCCGGAGACAGCATCCTGGATGTCGCACGCCAGCTGAAACAACGCAAAGCAAAGAGAATCTTTGCCGCAGCCACTTTCGGATTGTTTACAAACGGAATGGAAAAATTTGATAAGGCTTATGAAGACGGTATTCTGGATGCCATCCTCACCACGAACCTGATCTACCAGACGCCGGAGCTTCTGGAAAAGCCTTATTATATTAACTGTGATATGAGTAAATACATCGCTCTGATGATTGACACTTTGAACCACGACGGTTCCATCAGCAGCATCCTGAACCCCAGCGAACGAATCCAGGATGTAATAGAACGATACAAAAGAGGAGAGGAAGTCTAAAGACTTCCTCTCCTCTTTTGTATAACCGTTATGCATAAATCACCCTTACATTGGTTTTTCTTACAATGGCCGATTCCTTCTCAGTAAATACCCGATCCGTCACCACTGCCGTATACTCGCTTAAATGGTTGATCTTCGTCATAGCCTGTTTCTCAAACTTGGACGCATCTACCGCCAGATAGGATTTCCCACATCTTTCTACCGCCAGCCTCTTAAGAAACGCCTTATCCACCGTAGGAGTCAGCACCTCCAATTCTTCATTGATCGACGCAGCTCCAAAAAATCCCACGTCAAACCGGAAATCTCCCAACATCTGTGTTGCATAATATCCCAGCATACTCCCGGTAGACTTCTGGATGGAACCGCCGCACAGAAACAGATCTGCTTTACTGTTTTTCAAAAGCGCAGCAATCTCCAGGTCATTTGTCACGATCATAATATCTGGAATATCCCGAATCACTTTCGCAATCTCATATGTCGTGGTTCCCGCATCCAGAAATATGGTATCTCCTGCAGAGGCCAGATTTCCGCATATGGCTGCGATCCGGCTTTTGGTCTCTTTATTCGTGACGCTTTTGTCCGCATAAGACACCTCCTGCTTCGCTACCGCGCCTCCATGACACCGCTCTAGTATATTATCCTTCTGAAGCTTTTCCAGATCCCTGCGGATCGTCATCGTACTCACATTCAATTCCTGTGCCAGTTCTTCCACCTGAGCGCTTCCCCGCATCCGAACGATCTCTATAATCCTGGAATGTCTCTCCGCTGCAAGCATACCTATCACCTCTTAAGGCTTATTGTAACGGATTACATGAAAATACTCAATACCATAACTTCCACAACTCCGATCGCCCAGGCAATAGTGGAGGTTACCGACCAGGTTACCAGCTGGTCTTTCGCTTCCTTGACTCCCAGAGTCCGGTTTACAACCCAGAAATAACTGTCGTTAAAGTAACCGAAGAACAGAGAACCAACACAGCATGCAACTGCGCCTAATGTGGGGTTTACACCTGCCGCAATAATGATCGGAGCAGAGATACTTGCCGCCGTTGTCATGGCAACCGTTCCAGATCCCTGGATAAAACGCATCAAAGTTGAAATAATCAACGGAAGAATGATAATCGGAATCGCTGTCTGTGCAAGTCCTTCCGCCATGAAGGTTCCAAGACCGGAATCTTTGATGATCTGTCCCAGAGCGCCGCCTCCACCAGTAACCAGCATAATGATTCCGGCAGATTCCATTCCTTTTTCCATCTCAGCCAGCGCGGTATGACGGTCCAGAACTTTGCCCAGTGTAAAGATTGCTACGATTAATCCCAGACCTACCGCAACGATCGGCTGTCCGAGGAAGATGAGCACCTGCATAAAGCCAGTGGTCATACCCAGCGCGGAAGCCACCGTATTAATCAGGATCAGCAGGATGGGAAGCAACAGCGGCATGAAAGAAGCCAATGTTCCCGGTAATCCTTCTTCATCCATGTGGAATGTATTTTCATAATCCGGTTCCTGGTAAGGCATACTTACAAAATTGCCGTTATCATCCGGAATCTGATAATACCGTTTACTAAGATACAGTCTCGCATATGCGATACATCCGATAGACATAGGGATCGCCAGCACGATGGTCAGCAGGATAAAGGTTCCCACATCAATTCCGAAAATACCACATACCCCAAGAGGTCCCGGAGTCGGCGGTACCAGAGAGTGCGTAATAACCAGTCCGGCTGCCAGCGCAACTCCAAGACCGATCACAGATTTTTTCGTCGCTTTGGAAATCGCTTTTGCGATTGGCGACAATATAACGAAACCAGAATCACAAAAAATCGGTATGGATACCAGGAATCCTGTAAGCGCCAGAGCCTCTTCCTCTCTTTTCTTGCCAAAAAGCTTCAGGAACGTAAACGCCATCCGCTTTGCCGCTCCGGTAGCTTCAAAAATCTGTCCCATCATAACTCCAAAACCAATGATGATACCGATACTTCCAAGAGTACCGCCAAAACCGCTGGTAATAGAATTAATGATTCCCAATGTCGTTCCGTCTTCCAGTGTTGTATTGGACAATGGCATGCCTCCCACAACACCCACAATAATCGTACAGATGATCAGCGCCAAAAACGCCTGCACCTTCGTCTTTAATACCAGAAAAATAAGAACAATAATGCCGATGGCAAGGCCTATCAGCATACGCTGGCCACTAAGTCCTCCTATCATAAATAAATCCTCCTTCAGATAAATGTTATATTTACTTTGTAAAATTGGGCGCGTATTTTGCCGCAAGTAAGATCGCTTCGATCATACTGACCGCACTTACCACTCCGGTTCCCGCGATATCAAACGCAGTTCCGTGATCCACGGACGTCCTTAAAATCGGCATACCGTTGGTAATCGCAATTGTTTTCTCAAAATCCAGAGTTTTTGTGGCAATATGTCCCTGGTCATGATACAGGGACAGCACACTGTTGTACTTCCCGATAGCAGCCTGATGGAACACTGAATCCGCACCAATAGGTCCCGCCACATTGTAACCTTCCGCCTTCAATTCTTCCACTGCAGGGGTAATCTCATTGACCTCTTCCCAGCCGAACAACCCGTGCTCACCGCTATGTGGATTCAGCCCGGCGATTGCCATAGTTCCTTCTTTTACCCCCAGTTTTTCCAAGGCTTCCAGACAGCGTTTCACATAGTCTTTGATCCGTTCTTTCGTGATCATGTCCAACATCTCCCGCAAAGACACATGGCGGGTCAGGAAGAAAACACGCATACCGTTGGTCTCAAACATGGTCAACGGATCTTCCGTATTAGTCAGCGCGCCAAAGATCTCCGTATGACCAATAAAGTGAATGTCTCCGGCCCGCAGGGATTCCTTGTTAATCGGCGTGGTGGCTACCGCGTCCACCTGGCGTGAATTGGCAAGTTCAATGCTCTTAGCAATGTAGGCATAAGCCGCTTTTCCGCACATTCCGCTGACCTTTCCAAATTCAAACGCGTCCATATCCACATTATCAAGATCGATCAGATTCAGAATCCCTTCGCTGTAATCCCCCTCCTCCGGCGCTGTGATCACACGGATCTTAAGATCTGCGCCAGTAATGCGGATCGCATTTTCCATAATCTTTTTGTCACCCACGATGACACATTCCGCCACGTCAAAGACTTCCTTTGATGCAACGGACTTTGCCACGATCTCCGGTCCGACCCCGGCCGGATCTCCAATCGGCACTGCAATTCGCGATTTGCTCATCTTCTCATCCTCCTTTATATGTTAAATATATAATTTTTCTTTCAGATATGTAATGCACTGATTGATGGCATTGCTGTTGCCCTGACTTCCGCCCTTGGTGATAATATGCACCCCATCAAATTCCCCTTTCAGGAACTGTCCGTAGGCTGCCAGAGGCAGTACCTCATCCATCAGACTAAGACCGGCCGTATGGAAACGTTCGCACACCGCCACCGTCACATCTCCGCCGCTGGTATAAAGACCCTTGAACTCCGGTTCCGCAGAAAAGATCCGGTAAGTAATCTCAGCAAATGCATGGTTAATCATACCAGTCACTTCATCTAGCGAACAATCATACCGTTCCATATAAGGATTAAAATCGATCCGGTTTTCCGGATAGATCCCGTCTCCGGTTACTGTAGAAACCACATTCAATTTACACTCTTTGAGAATTTCTGCGGCTACTCTTTCTATCTCCGCATTTCTCCTCTCTTCTCCTTCCAACAGCTCCCGGGTTTTCACAAACACATTATGTGTCCTCTGGGAAAGCCATAATTCCTCCATCTGAACCTTGGTATTCGGATGTACGCTTCCCACCACTGCCAGAATCCGGTTTTTCTGTGTCTTTTCAGCCGGAGTGATCAGCTTTCTGGCAAGCGTTGCCGTAAATACTCCAGGATCCACCGCAACCACCTTTAATTTACTGGTGATTACCGCATCCGCAATCAGATCCAGATCTTCCTGGGTCACACAATCAATCGTCAGAATGCGCGCGCCCTCCTCCACATGCTTTTTCATCAGATCCGCAAGGTAATGTTTCCCGTGCATTAGATCTCTCATCAGAATAGACGCTACATCATATTTGCTTTGCTGGCGGAACAATTCTGCGTCTTCCGATATCTTTACCGGAGTCTTAGGATCGATGGCAATGTCTGTCTTATGGAGCGGCAGTCCGTTCACCAGCATATACCCGCCGATCACGATTCTTCCCGACGAAGGGAAACATGGCGCCACAACTGCTATATAATCCTTCCCCAGACAGTCCAGCATAGCGTCCGTTTCACTTCCCAGATTCCCCCGCAAGGTACTGTCTATCCGCTTGGAATAGACCTTTACTTCGTCGCTTTTTAACAGCTCACACACGTTGTAAACCCGGTTGTAAGCTATCTGGGCATCCACTCCCCGGCTGTCAGTCGGATACAGGACACAGTCGCAGTCTTCCATCGTCGTCAGCTCCAGCCGCTCCGTATTCATAACCGTGTACGCCTGATAATTCATTTTTTTCAGCAGAACACCTGTCGCGTTTGCTCCCGTCAGATCATCTGCAATTACAACACACTGCGGCATATGAACCCACCTTTCTCTACTAGTATGTTTGTTTATGTTCATATTTTAGCATTTATGTTTGTTTTAGTCAATTTAATTCACGGTTTTTGTTTTTATTTGTCTATTTGCACAGTTTATTTGTTTATCTTTGTCTACTATGCCTGTTTTTTCATTAAAATTTCCGCAGCTTCCTTCAACGTTGAGATCTCCCCTACATTTCCCGGAAAGATTACGTATGGCGTCAGCGGGAATTTGCTTTCATCTCCCGTCTGCCATACCGGAATGCCCGGCTTGATCTGTCCCAGAACATTTGCCTTCTTCACCGCAAGCGCTTTTGTTCCCACATCGCTGGATGTAATGCCTCCTTTGGCGATTACAAAGCTGGGAGTGATCTTAAGCCGTCCTACTAAAGACTGTACCGCATCGGAGATCTTTACAGACAGACGCAGTTCGTCTTCTTTGTTGCCGGTGTCTGCCGTGATCAGCTTTCTCGTGGTATAGCAGCATACGGTCTTCCCGGCGCGGATACAGGATTCTTCCAGATCCAGGCACCGCTGCACCTCTGCCTCAAACGCCGCCTCGTCCGTTACCAGTGTGGCGTCCAGTTCGATGAATTCAATATCCTTCAGTTCCTTCAGCGCCTCCACCTGTTTTGTCGTTTTATCTGTATGAGATCCTACTACGATAACGCCTCCGTTATCTGTCTCCTTCACCACCATCTGTTCCCGGGTCAGCAGCGGCTGTTCTGTCACCCCTCCCATTACCTTGACGATGGCTGCCGCGGTCCGGAACATGAATACTTTTCCCTTGGCCATTGCCCGGTAGAGCGCGACACAGAATACCTTCACATCCGCATAGTCCACTGCGTTCACGATAATCTTGTTAAAGCCTTCCACCTTCATCAGCTGTTCTTCAATGGCATCGATATTCATACTGTGGATATCCTCCAGAGAAATACAGGTGACACTTTCCTTTTTGTAAGCTCCTGCCGTTTTCTCTTCTACATATTCTGGCATGGTAGCGGCGCTGTAACCGAAGGTCTTATCTTTTGCAAATTCGGTTTCATTGGCCGGGATCAGTTCATCCCCATACTTTACATAATGAACATTGTCGATGGTGAATCTTCCGCCTTCTTTGAAGAACGGACAGAGAATCTCTCCGTCAATGGTTTTGCCGGTATTTTTCTCGTAATCTGCTTTCAAAAGCTCTGTCTCCAGCGGATAATGCCCCCGCAGAGTACTGTCGCTGCGGCTGATGAATATGTACTCTTTTCCGGTTTCTTTTGCTATCTGGCTGACCACGTCCGCAATCTCATGATGTGCTTTGGTTGTCTGCTCTGCCGTAAAGCCTCTGGAATTTGTCAGAACATAGAATAAAGAATTTGCCTCCTGGAATCCCTGCCGGATGCTTTCTTTACTCCAGTCCGTATATACTGATATGTCATGTACTGTCTGCACTCCGGTAGGATCATCGTCCAGTACTACAATCTTCTTCTGATTCTTTTTAATCTCTTCCTGCAAAAGGGCGTCAATCTTTGCCTCGTCAACCGGAGGATAAGATGTCAATATCTCTGCACTTAATGCCATTTCTCACACCTCCTAATCTACCTTCTTCACTTCAACATCTGCCAGTTTTTCGAAATACTGTACGATTCCGCCATGGTCGTCATTCATATGGCCGTGAATCTTCAGTGTCTGAAGGATCTCATACAGCTGCGCAGTATACGGAATCGGCACATCGATGCTGTGTGCAGTATTTACTACATTCTTAATATCTTTGTGATTGATGCGGATCGGTCCGCCCGGTTTGAAATTCCGCTCAACGATCATGGGGATCTTCGCGTCCAGCACAGCGCTTCCCGCAAGACCTCCGCGGATGGCCTCATAGACTTTTACCGGATCTGCGCCTGCCTTCGTCGCCAGTACAAATGCTTCCGATACAACTGCAATAGTGTTGTTTACGATGATCTGGTTCGCAAGCTTTGTAACGCTTCCGCTTCCGCTTCCGCCGATGAGAAGCGCTGAGGAACCCAGAATGTCAAAATAAGGTTTCAGTTTCTCGAAGTCTGCCTCTTCGCCGCCGGCCATGATCGCCAGTGTCCCTGCTATGGCTCCCGGCTCTCCTCCGGATACCGGCGCGTCTACAAATCCGACTCCCTGTTCTTTTAACCGATCATAGCACTCTTTGGATTCCACCGGCGTAACCGAACTCATGTCACAGACAATACTGCCCTTTTTCAATGTAGATGCTACTCCTCCCTCGTCAAACAGGATAGATTTTGAAATATCGCCGTTTGGAACGATCAGAAATACTATCTCACACTCTTCTCCGATTTCGCTGTAGGTTCCCTCCTTTGCTCCGGCTGCCACAACATCTGCAACAGCTTCTTTGTTCAGATCCGTAACCACCAGCTCCACGCCTGCTTTTACCAGATTCTTTGCCATTGGTCTTCCCATAATACCCAGTCCGATAAATCCTGCTTTCATGTTCTCTTCTCCTTTTTTGTTTAGTATTGTTTGTTTCTGTTTGCAGCAGAAAAAAATCTCGCTCTTTCCGTTGCATTTTGTTACTTTAATTACACTTTACTACCAACCGGTATACCGGTCAATCCCTTGTTTATGTTTCTCCCTTTTTGCTAATTTATACCCCTTTCTTTTGTATAATATTACTATATTTTTTTCATTTTATTGTTATATTTTTAACTTTTTTGCACAAGTATCTGATTTCCCCTCAAAAATTTCATTGGATTTTCGGGAGAAAAAGCTTACAATAGTATTAATTTACAATACGTCAAAGGAGTATCAACGATGGAATCACTCAGCCAGCAGGCTTATGAACACCTGCGCAATCTGATTACCACCAGGCAGCTGAACTATCAGAACATTTATTCAGAAACCAGACTCGCCAAAGAACTGGGAATATCCAGGACGCCTTTTCGAGACGCCATCCACCGGCTGGCCCAGGAAGGTTACATTGATATTATTCCCAGCAGAGGTTTTTGTCTTCACCAGCTGACCCGAAAGGATGTAATCGAAACCTTCCAGACACGTTCCGCTCTGGAAGCATATTGTACCGTTGAGATTGCCCGGCAGTACAGTTCTCCCAAAGCCAGATGTCTGTTTCAGCAGCTGCACCAGCTGATGGAGCAGATGACCACGATCAAAGAATCCACAAAATCTATACCTGAATTTTTTCATTACGACCTGGAATTCCACACTGCCATCATCCACTATCCGGATAACCAGCAGTTTATCAGTCTGTTTGACCGTTTCCTGTACCGAATGCAACGCCTTGCTTCTCTGTCACTGTCACATCCCGGCAGAATGGAGGATACCTGCCGGGAGCATCTGGACATTCTTCATGCCATGGAAAACGGCGATATCCGTAATATTTACGAGATCACACTGCGGCATATGGAAGTTCCTAGGCAGATCAACCTGGAAGATATCGCATTTTAATAAGTCGTAAACACCAAAGGCAGGAAGAAATCTCCTTCGATTTCTTCCTGCCTTCTATAACCGGATCTCTTTTATAATTTTATTTCACTGTATGGAATACCCAGATTCTTCAAGATTCTCATTTCCCGGTTCTGGCAGGTAAAAAGAATCACCTGCTTCTTATGCCGCCACAACCAGTCCAGGACCCGTTTCAACCGTTCATCATCATAATTCCCAAAACAGTCGTCCAGAATGACCGGCAGTTCCTCTTCCTCAAGAATATCAGCCGCAGCCATACGCAGGGCAAAATAAATCTGTTCAGCCGTGCCGCGGCTTACCTGTTCTACCGCAATCCTTTTTCCTTCCTTTAGCAGGGTCATATGTAGATTTTCCTCCACCAGAAGGCGGTCGTACTTCCCGGCAGTAATCTCCTTCAATATCCAGGATGCTTTCCGGTTCAGCTCCTGTTCCATACGTTCCCGGCAGTCGGCCGACAGATCCCGGATCCGGTCCATTGCCATCTGAATGGCGCGTATTTTTTGCTCATAACGGTCATACGCCTCCCCCGTTTCATCCAGCTCTTCCACCTGTTCTTTGAGGTTCTCATACTGAATCTGCTTATCTCTTAATTCCGTGCGGACCCTGTCCCTTTCTCCTTTCAGCCGCTCCGCCGGAATTCCTTCTTTCTCCGGAAGAATCTCTTCCATTATAGATTCCGGAACAGTCTTACTCTTTTTGCTCACCTTCATCCGGTTCCAGACATACAGGCCGCCGGCCAGAAAGACTACCACAGCCGCAAAGAAATTGATCGGCCTGTCCAAAAAGACCATCGCCAATATTACAAGAGCCGCAAGCAGTAAGATCTCCAGAGGATGAATCCGCCATTTGGAAGGTCTTAAGCTGTCCATTAACCCCTTCTTTTCATCCGGATCCTGTTTCTTTTTCGTCTGTTCTTTCTGCCGGAGTCTTTCTTCTAACTGTTCCAATTCCTCCTCCAGGCGGTGGATATCTCTCCAGACATACGATACTTCCTGCTCCAGGCGCTCCCTGACCTGCTGTTTTTGCTCCAGTACCGCTGCTGCCGCCCGTTCTGCTTCTTTCTTCTTTCCGCGCAGCAGCGCCAGCGCCTGTTCCGTCCGGAGCTCTCCGTTCCCGGATGCATAGTATTCATTGGCATATTCCTGCAGTGCCAATCCCAGGCATTTTTCTGGCTGCACCTTTAACTGTCCGATGGAAACCGTATTGTCGTAACCGGATACAGTCATACCGTCCAGCAGCATTTCCAGGTCTCCATCCGGAACCGACAATACCTCTCCATCATCTTCACATATAAGCTCCGCCTTTTTTGAATATTTGTCAAAATTTCGATCCACCCGGAACAGTTTCTCTCCGCTTTCAAACCGAAGATAGCCGGAATAATAGTTAGGATTTTTCCATGGTTCATAGATGCTGAAAGCGTCATAGACAGATGCCCGGCCTCTTCCCCGCTCCATCCCGAACAGCATTCCTTTCATAAAAGAATGGATTGTTGATTTTCCGGATTCATTTTCACCGTATATCACATTCATTCCAGCTTCAAACCGGATATTTTTATCCTGAAACATTCCAAAATTCCGAAGCATTAATTCTCGAATCTTCATGTTGCCCTCATCCCCTGATTCTCTCTCGTCTCCATCAGCGCCTGCACGCCTTCGCACAATGCCTCATATTCCACACTGTCCCGGCTGCAGCCATCGAAGCTTTTTATATAACTCCCCAACAGATTTTCCCGGTTCATAGACATGAGCCTCTTAAAATCATAAGCCGGCTGCGTCTCGTCCCGGATCTCCAGAATGTTTCCGTACACATCCATTCCTGACGTATCAAAACGCACCTCCGGATCCCGGCTGCCCAAAAGCCGGATCTGATATAGATTCTGGACGCCCCCCTCTTCCACTGCCGCGCGGACCGCATTTTTCAGATTATATCCTGACATTTCTACACGCACTGGAATGTCCAGATGAACGTAGGATCTCAATGCCGCCGGTACAAATTCCACCTGGCAGCCCTCCGGGGTGATCTCTCCTTTCATATAGCCATGAGGTCCGGTATCGTTCCGGTCGATAGGCTCCAGCGCCCCGGCATACGCCGCCTTCACTCCTTTTATCTTACCAGGTTTGTGAATATGGCCCAGCGCAATATAATCATACCCCAGCCTGGCAAGATTCTCTCTGTGGATAGGAATGTGCTTCTCGTCCCCTCCATGTGCAAGCAGAATCTCATATCTGTATCTGCCGGGAGCTCCGGCATAATCGTATTTGCTCTCCGCAATCTCCCGGCTGTGATAGCTGAATCCATAAACAGCCAGCTGCAGCTGAGGATATTCCGCGCAGGACATTTCCTCCTCCTCCAGAAATGTGACCTGGCTGGTCCACGGGAAGGATCGGTAATAGGAGTCTCTTTTTATATAATCGTGATTCCCGGCAATCACCGTCACTTTGGTATGTTCCAGCGATGAAAACATGGCGTTAACCTCTTTCAATTCCCGCAGAAGCGGCTGCCGGTGGAAAAGATCTCCGGCAATCAGCAGCAGATCTGTCTTTTCCTGATTGCAAATGTCAATCACCTTCTCCAGGCTGTTCCAGATCTCCCTATTTCTCGTCCTGCTGTATGCGCTTCCTGCGTCCGGGCTTGCCCCCAAATGCACGTCTGCGATGTGTATGAACTTCATCTGTAACTCCCTCTTCTTTCACTTTCTCTTCCTTTTTGGGAAGAAATACCAGGAACTGCGTCTTCATGTCATCACTTTTGGCCATGATCCTCCCTCCGTGCAGCTCCACAATTTCCTTGGCAATGGCAAGCCCCAGACCTGCGCCGCCCGTACCGCTGGACCTGGATCCATCCACACGATAGAACTTTTCAAAAATCGTCTGCAGCATGGCTCCAGGAATCCGGTCCCCCTGATTGGTAAATACAATTTCGATCTGGTTATTCCTTGTCTGCGCCTCAATCTGGATCTTTGTCCCCGGGTAACAATAAGCGATGGCATTTCTCAGAATATTATCAAAAACACGAGCCAGTTTATCCGGATCTGCGTAGACCAGAAGATTCTCTTCTACATGCACTTCACAGCTCAAATGTTTCTCCTGAAGCACTCCATACAGCTCATCCGCCAGCTGTTCCAACATAAAAGACAGATCGATGTCAATGGGCTCCAGTTCCATATTCTGGAGATTATAACGGGTAATATCAAAAAATTCATTGATCAGTTCTCCCAGCCGGATGGATTTCTCGAGTGCGATATGGGTATATTTGGCCCGTTCCTCCTCCGGCATATCCGGATGGCTGTCCAGCATGCTCAGGTAAGCCACGATGGAAGTCAGCGGGGTTTTCAGATCATGAGCCAGAAAAATAACCAGATCATTCTTCTTCTTCTCCCCTTCTTCCGCTTCCATCTCCTGTCTCCGGATCGTCGCCTTGATCTCATTCAGACGGATCTCGATAGGTTTTAACTCTGTGATCAGATGAATCGGCTCTGTGGAATCTGATACAATATTTTCGATGCCATCGCCGATCTGATCAACGTATTTGGTCATCTTTGACAGTACGACGTAGAAGAACATGGCAAACAACAGCAAAAATCCTACAATCATATAGAATATCTTATTGTCTCCGATCCATTTCCAATACAGATCGATGGCCGTCTGTTCTTCCACATGAAAATACATCATGATATCCACAAATGTTGTGGCAAAACTGTCATTATAGATTCCATCGATCACATAATTCAGCAGGAAGCCTCCTACAAGCACTGTAATCGCGGTTACCAGCAGCGTCTGAAGCAGAACGCTGAATTTTAATTTGCGGTAATTATTCTTCAACCTTATATCCCACTCCCCACACCGTCTTGATGAAATCTGATTTCCCGGTAGGCCCGCTCATCTTCTCGCGCAGATGCCGGATATGTACCATCACCGTATTGTTACTGTTTTTATAATATTTTTCATTCCATACTTTTTCAAAAAGCTCTTCCGAGCTGATGACTTTCCCCCGATTCTCGCACAAAAGCCACAGAATGTCGAATTCAATAGGCGTCAGCGTCAATGGCACTTCATTATAAATACATTCGTGCGAAGTCCGGTTCAGGAACAGTCCGCCGAAATCGATAATGTCTCCCTCATCTTTTCCCCCGTCATTATACTGGGTATAGCGGCGCAGCTGAGCTTTCACACGCGCCACCAGCTCCAGCGGATTGAAGGGCTTGGGAATATAATCATCTGCGCCCAGTGTCAGTCCCGTGATCTTATCCATATATTCCGTCTTTGCTGTCAGCATAATCACCGGAAACGTATACTTCTCCCGGATCTGCTTCAGAATCTGGAAACCGTCAATATCCGGAAGCATAATATCCAGAATCGCCAAGTCAATTTTTATGGAGTGGATGCAATCCAGCGCCTCCTGTCCCGTGTAAAACTTATATACCGTATACTGGTCATTCTGCAGGTAAAGTTCAATAACATCCGCAATTTCCTTCTCATCATCCACAATCAAAATATTCATACAAACCCTCCTTTTTTAATTGGGGACGGGGAATTTTCGGAAATTCCCCGTCCCCAATTAAGGTTGCCTTGTCCCTTTTTATTTCCTTGTGACTAAATATCGCAATTGTTCACTGTTCTTGGGAACGGAAGTACATCCCTGATATTACCCATTCCTGTCAGGTACATAATACATCTCTCGAATCCCAGTCCGAATCCCGAATGTCTGGTGGATCCATATTTGCGCAGATCCAGGTAGAATCCGTATTCTTCTTCCTTTAATCCCAGTTCTTTCATTCTGGTCAACAGTTTCTCGTAATCGTCCTCTCTCTGGCTGCCGCCGATGATCTCTCCAATTCCCGGTACTAGACAGTCTACTGCTGCCACTGTCTTTCCATCATCATTTTGCTTCATATAGAAAGATTTAATTTCTTTCGGATAGTCGGTTACAAATACCGGCTTCTTGAAAACTTCTTCTGTCAGATAACGCTCATGCTCTGTCTGCAGATCGGCTCCCCAGGATGCCTTATAATCAAACTGGTCGTTATGTTTTTCCAGAATCTCAATCGCCTCTGTGTATGTGATTCTGGCAAATTCCGATGATACTACATTATTGAGCCGGTCCAGCAGTCCCTTGTCTACAAAGGAGTTGAAGAAATTCATCTCTTCCGGCGCATGCTCCAGCACATAGTTAATCACGTACTTCAGCATTGCCTCTGCAAGCATCATATCATCTTCCAGGTCCGCAAATGCCATCTCCGGCTCAATCATCCAGAACTCTGCCGCATGCCGTGTCGTATTGGAGTTCTCCGCACGGAAGGTAGGTCCGAATGTATAAATATTCCGGAAAGCCTGGGCGTAAGTCTCTCCGTTCAGCTGCCCGCTGACTGTAAGGCTGGTTTCTCTTCCAAAGAAATCCTTGGAATAATCTACTTTTCCATCCTCCGTCTTCGGCACGTTTTCCATGTCCAGCGTTGTTACCCGGAACATCTCGCCGGCGCCTTCGCAATCGCTTCCTGTAATCAGCGGTGTGTGCACATACACGAAGCCTCTCTCCTGGAAAAACTTATGGATCGCATACGCAGTCAGCGAACGCACCCTGAATACCGCCTGGAACGTATTGGTTCTCGGACGCAGATGAGAAATTGTCCTGAGATATTCGAAACTATGACGTTTCTTCTGAAGCGGATAATCCGGCGCAGACGCGCCTTCCACTTCCACCGAATCTGCCTGGATCTCAAAAGGCTGCTTCGCCTGGGGTGTGGCAACCAATGTTCCAGTTACGATAATTGCCGCACCTACGTTCAATTTTGAAATCTCGGCGAAATTATCCATCTTATCATGGTACACAATCTGCAGCGGTTCAAAAAACGTTCCGTCATTCACTACAATAAATCCAAACGTCTTCGAATCACGGATACTGCGCACCCAGCCTCCGATGGTAACTTTCTGATCCAGATACGCGTCCCGGTTTTTGTATAAATCTTTAATCATTGTCAAATTCATGTTTATCCTGCTCCTTCTTCGTCATTACTGCACTGCCTGCCGTTTCGATACAGACATTCTTGAAACATTATAACATATCACTCGTATTTTTAATAACTTATTTTCCACTTTCCCTTCATATTTATTCCCTTCAACTTCTCATTCGTATTACAGCCATTGATTTTCCTCCATATTCATGCTATACTATCCCACGTTGCAAGGCCCTTTAACTCAAGGTCTACCGGGCCTGCCGCCGATTCCCGGCGTTACGGGAAGACAGGAAAACCTTCCGCCGGAAGTTTTCCCTACCCGCTAAGGCGCGAGTGTTCGAGACCTTCCACTCGTAAAACAAAACTAAAGGAGAACGAAAAATGAAAAACAAAAACATCACTTTCATGACACAGGCAGCTATGATCGCTGCTATCTATGTGGTGCTGACCTATGTATTCGCACCATTCTCATTTGGAGAGGTTCAGATTCGGATTGCCGAAGCCCTCACCATCCTTCCGGTATTTACACCGGCCGCAATTCCCGGATTATTCATCGGCTGCCTCATCGGCAATATCCTGGGCGGAGCCATTCTTCCCGACATCATCTTTGGAAGTCTTGCCACCCTGGCCGGCGCATATTTCACCTGGAAAATCAAGGATTATAATGTTTTGCTGGCGCCGCTGCCGCCGATTGTTGCCAATATCCTGGTAGTACCCTTCGTACTGCGCTATGGATACGGCGTGATTCTTCCAATCCCGTTCATGATGCTGACCGTGGGGATCGGAGAAGTCATTTCCTGCGGCGTATTAGGATTTATCGTATATAGCGCGCTGAAAAAATATAAAAACACCTTATTCGCATCAATAAGGGACAGGTAAGCTACGTTTGGGGACGGGGAATTTTCGAAAATTCCCCGTCCCCAAACGTAAGTTAGCCGATATAAGTGTTTCCGCTTCCCGCTGTCATCTGATCCATCTGTTCATATGGTACGCTGGCTTCGTTTCCGCCTGCCGTATCGATATAGATCACATTCTTTTCATTATATCCCACCAGTACTACCGTTTCAGATGCATTCAGCATTGCAATCACCGGTTGATCCTGATTTATAATATATAGCAATTCTTCCGTAGTGCATCCGGTCAGATCCAGATACCTGCCGCCGTTGATTCCTTTCATGACGTCTGCCGGCGCAGTTCCCTGATTCAGCTGATCCCGAATCGTCTGGATCACGTCATCTTTTCCACTGATCTGATAATGAAGATCGCGGTTCCCCCGCTCCCAGATATATTGCTGCGCAGAATCTACCACTACGCCATTATATCCATTCGCCGTCTGAATCGCCTCTCCTGCCTTATCGTAAGATCCGCGAAGTTTACCGTAACCATACACATAATATTTTTCCACTGTTTGCGTATCTTCGAAGGCAAC
>CASEIR010000049.1 GCA_949287925.1 uncultured Lachnospiraceae bacterium | reverse complement strand
AAAGTAGTAAGACCCCTTGAAGACGACGAGGTAGATAGGGCAGAGGTGGAAGTGCAGTAATGTATGGAGCTGACTGCTACTAATCGGTCGAGGGCATGACCAAGACGGTGATAGGTGATGGATGGTAAGGTTTTCTTATATGCAGTTTTGAAGGTACATACCTTCTATAAAGTGGCCCAGTGGCTCAGTTGGTTAGAGCGCCGCCCTGTCACGGCGGAGGTCGAGAGTTCGAGTCTCTTCTGGGTCGTTGTATGGGATCTTAGCTCAGCTGGGAGAGCATCTGCCTTACAAGCAGAGGGTCATAGGTTCGAGCCCTATAGGTCCCATACCACATGGATGGATTCCCGAGTGGCCAAAGGGGGCAGACTGTAAATCTGTTGGCAACGCCTTCGAAGGTTCGAATCCTTCTCCATCCATTCGGTTGGAAAGAGTGAACTGTTTGCGAAAACCAAAACGGTTCGAATCCTTCTCCATCCATTCCGATTTTATCGGACGAATGTGCTTATAGCGCGCCGATGTGGCTCAATTGGCAGAGCAGCTGATTTGTAATCAGCAGGTTATCGGTTCGAGTCCGATCATCGGCTTTGTCTCAAAAGAGGCATTTGAATTTCATATCGCGGGGTGGAGCAGTCTGGAAGCTCGTCGGGCTCATAACCCGAAGGTCGTAGGTTCAAATCCTGCCCCCGCAATTTGCACGAGAACATATGTTGAAGTGCATTTGCCCAGATAGCTCAGTTGGTAGAGCAGAGGACTGAAAATCCTCGTGTCGCTGGTTCGATTCCGGCTCTGGGCACTTTCTTTACCCATAAAGAAAATTGCATATGGGCGTGTAGCTCAGGTGGTAGAGCACTTGACTTTTAATCAAGTTGTCCGGGGTTCGAATCCCCGCACGCTCACGGAAGAATGACGGAGATCGGTTTGATTTTCGTCTTTTTTCAATATACAAGTGAAAGAGGATGAAGAAATGGCCAAATTAAATGACAATGCAGTCAATTATATGAAGCGTTTCGGATGGAAAAATGTTGTGCTTAATGTTGAGGAAATTACCAGCTGATGCGCGCCTCCTTATCTGGAGGTGTCGGTAGGTTTTACCGATGAAGACGAAGAGACAATGGCTGCAAAGGGATACAGAGCGGATAAAAGCGATCTGGGATATGTATATTATCCTAATGAAGGCGTGCATATTACAGATGAGATTGAAGTAAATTATGTAGAATATCCGTGGATCACAAGATTTGAAGTTTGTGGAATCACGGCGGAAAAGAAATGATTAAAATACGGCTATATGGGAAATATTAATTAGTAAATAATGGATTGACAGCGCATATATTTTCTTGTATAGTAAATGAAGATAAAAGGGAGTAACTTGCGTCGGGCAGTTCATATGCCGGCGTTTGCGATAGCGTCAGTACGATGACCTGTTTCATCCGTATCGCAATGAAATAGTGAGACTTTTATTGCATGAGATTATTATGCAATAGAGGTCTCTTTTTTATTACTCTATTGCAAGGAGAGGAGACGTATCATGTTAACGAGTGAGCAAGCAAGGCAAAATCAGGAAAAGTATGGGTTTAATGAATTGGTGGAAGGGAAGAAGAAGAGTCTGATTCAGATATTTCTGGAACAGTATAAAGATTTTCTTGTGATTATTCTGATCTTCTCGGCTATCATATCTGGATTCCTGGGAGACGCAGAAAGTGCGGCGGTTATTTTCATTGTTATTACCATTAACGCTGTTCTTGGTACTGTACAGACGGTAAAGGCGGAGCAGTCCCTACAGAGTTTGAAACAATTGTCGGCGCCGGAGGCGAAAGTAAGGCGTGACGGCGTTGTGATTCAGATTCCTTCCAGAGAAGTCACAATTGGAGACGAAGTAATTATCGAAGCGGGCGACTGTATTCCTGCAGATGGTAAACTGATGGAGTGTGCCAGTCTGAAGGTAGATGAAAGTGCTCTGACGGGGGAAAGTCTTTCTGTGGAAAAATCTCTGGATGAGGTACCTGCAGGGGCCGCGCTGGGTGATCAGACCAACCGTGTATTCTCCGGAAGTTTTGCCACCTATGGCCGGGCGGTATATGAGGTAACCGAGATCGGAATGGGGACAGAGGTAGGAAAAATCGCCAGTCTGTTGAAAACGACTTCCGAAAAACGTACTCCTCTTCAGATCAATCTGGATGATTTTGGAAAGAAGCTTTCGATCATTATCCTGGTGTTCTGCGGTATTCTTTTTGGAATCAGTGTTTTCCGGGGCGACGCCATCGTAGATGCATTCTTGTTTGCAGTTGCGCTGGCGGTTGCGGCAATACCGGAAGCTCTTAGTTCGATTGTCACGATCGTATTATCCTTTGGAACCCAGAAGATGGCGAAGGAGCATGCTATTATCCGTAAGCTTCAGGCGGTAGAGGGACTGGGCAGCGTGTCGGTTGTCTGTTCCGATAAGACAGGTACGCTGACGCAGAATAAGATGACGGTGGAAGATTATTATGTAGATGAGAAACGAATCCCGGCGGATCAGATTTCTCTGGAAAATGCGAATCAAGAGCTGCTGCTTCGCTGCAGTATCCTTTGCAACGATTCTACAAATCATGACGGACAGGAAATTGGGGATCCTACAGAAACTGCGTTGATCAATTTAGGAAGCAGACTGGGGCGCCATGCAAAGGACGTCAGAGAAATTTATCCTAGACTATCAGAAGTTCCTTTTGACAGCGACCGGAAACTGATGTCTACGGTTCATACATTTGATGGGAAATGTGTGATGGTAGTAAAGGGAGCCGTTGACGTTCTTCTTAACCGGATGACTCAGATCCGTATCGGAGGAGAGACCAGAGATCTGACGGAGGAAGACCGGGTAAAGATCGAACTGCAGAATATGGAATTTTCCAGAGATGGACTGAGAGTATTAGGATTTGCGTATAAGATTCAGGACGAGGAGAAGGAATTGTCCGTAGAAGATGAGAAGGACCTGATATTCCTTGGACTGATTTCTATGATGGATCCGCCGCGTGAGGAATCAGCGCAGGCGGTTGCGGAATGTATCAAGGCGGGAATTAAACCGGTTATGATTACGGGAGATCACAAGGTGACTGCAGCGGCTATTGCCAAGAGGATCGGTATTCTCAAAGAGGAGTCCGAGGCCTGTGAAGGGGCGGTTGTCGAGGATATGTCCGATGAAGAACTGAAGGATTTTGTTGAGGGAATCTCCGTCTATGCACGTGTGTCGCCGGAACATAAGATCCGGATTGTGCGGGCATGGCAGGATAAAGGAAATATTGTGGCTATGACAGGGGACGGCGTCAATGATGCGCCGGCGCTTAAACAGGCGGATATCGGCGTAGCCATGGGCATTACCGGAAGCGAAGTCTCCAAGGATGCGGCCGCTATGGTCCTGACTGACGATAATTTTGCTACGATTATTAAAGCGGTGGAGAATGGACGGAATATTTATCAGAATATTAAAAATTCCATTCAATTCTTGCTATCTGGCAATTTTGGAGCAATTCTGGCGGTACTTTATGCTTCAATCGCCGGGCTTCCGGTGCCGTTTGCGCCGGTACACCTGCTGTTTATCAATCTGCTGACAGACAGTCTTCCGGCTATTGCTCTTGGGCTGGAGCCTCATACGAATGATGTAATGAAGCAGAAACCAAGACCGATGAATGAGTCCATTCTGACCCGTAATTATTTATTCAGCATTGGAACGGAAGGATTAAGTATTGGTGTTATGACAATGATTGCATTTCTGATTGGATATGCTGACGGAAATGCAGTTCTGGCCAGCACTATGGCATTTGGAACCTTATGTACCAGCCGTCTGGTTCATGGCTTCAACTGTAAGGCAGATAAACCGGTGATCTTTACCAGAAGATTTTTCAATAATATTTATTTGATTGGCGCATTTTTACTTGGGTTAGCATTGATTACCAGCGTTTTGACGATACCGGGACTTCACAATATGTTTAAAGTACAGACTCTTAGCATTGTACAGCTGATGACAGTCTATGGCCTGGCGCTTTTGAATCTTCCGGTGATCCAGATCATGAAATGGATCCGGACGCGGAATCGTTAATGTGGAGAGGAATCTATGGAGCTGAATCAAGAAACAGTAAAAAAAATAAAAGGCCTTATTGTGTTTACTGCAATCCTGCTGGTCTGTCTGTGGAAATATGATATTGTATTAAGCTTTTTTGCATTTATATTTCAAGTCATCTTTCCATTTGTATTGGGAGGGGCAATTGCATTTGTTCTGAATGTTCCTATGAATTTTGTGCAGAGGCATCTGTTCCGTCCGGACCGGGTAGAAAAGCATAAGTTTCTAAAGAAAATCGCCCGGCCGGTAAGTATGCTTCTGGTGCTGTTTGGGGTGATCGGAGTGATCGTTCTGGTGATGTTTGTGGTAATCCCGCAGCTGGGAAATACCTTTACGAATCTGGGAAGGAGCATCCAGGAGTTCATTCCCAGACTGCAGGACTGGATGCGGACCATGTTCCATGACAACCGGGAGATTATGAACTGGATTAACAGTATAGAATTCGACTGGAACAAGATTATGGACACGGGAGTCAGCTTCTTTACCCAGGGAGCGGGAGATGTGTTAGATTCCACGATTACGGCGGCAAAAAGCATTGTGAGCGGATTAACTACGTTCTTTATTGCTGTGGTATTTGCTATTTATATTCTGTTGCAGAAAGAAAGGCTGACCCGGCAGTGCAGGACGGTGATATTTGCCTTTATGAAAAAAGGAAGGGCGGAGGCGCTGCTGGAGGTATTGTCACTGACCTATAAAACATTTTCCAGCTTCCTTACCGGCCAGTGTGTAGAGGCGATTATCCTGGGGTGCATGTTCTTGATCGTTATGACAGTACTGAATCTTCCCTATGCGCTGCTGGTGGGAATCCTGATTGCATTTACCGCACTGATCCCTATATTCGGCGCGTTTATCGGCTGTGCGGTGGGCGCGTTCCTGATCTTCATGGTGGATCCTGTAAAAGCGTTGATCTTTGTTGTAGTATTCCTGGTATTGCAGCAGATTGAAGGAAACTTTATCTATCCCCATGTGGTGGGAAACTCCGTGGGACTGCCATCCATCTGGGTGCTGGCAGCGGTAAGTGTAGGCGGCAGCCTGATGGGAGTTGTGGGAATGCTGATCTTCATTCCTATCGTGTCGGTCATATACGCATTATTCCGGGAAGTCGTGTATCTGAAACTAAAGCAAAAGAAAATAAAAATCGAAGATATTTACTAACATTGGGGACGGGGAATTTTTGAAAATTCCCCGTCCCCAATGTTACATTTTACCGGCCAGGATTACGCTGGCGATCAGCCCGGCAAAGGTGGCGAACAGCGCGCCGGGGAGTGTGTAGCGGGTGCGGGTGATTTTTGCAGAGACAAAATATAGGCTCATAGTGTAGAAGATGGTTTCGGTACAGGACATACAGATAGAGGCTGTAAGACCGATGAAGGAATCGGTTCCGTATTCTTTATAAAGTGTCAGAAGAAGGCTGGTAGCGGCGGAGGAGGAGAACATTTTTACCAGGGCAAGGGGGACCAGTTCTCCGGGAAATCCGATGCGTCCCGAAAAGCGGCCGATCCATAGGGATAATGCGTCCAGTAATCCGGAAGCTTGAAGCACGCCTGCGGCAACCATCAATCCTACGAGTGTAGGCAGGATTTTTATAACGGTGTACAGACCGCTCCTTGCGCCTTCTATGAAGGTGTCATAGACTTTGACTTTGCGAAGGAGTCCGTAAGCAAGGATGGAGAAAATGACCAGGGGAATAATGAAATCCGACAGATATAAGAATAGTTTCATGACAGTATTCCTATGTGTATTTATATTATGTGTATGAAAAAGCCAGGGGGCTGATGATTGAAAATACAGGATGAAAGGGATATACTTTTCTTTAGAATGAATTGAAGTGGTGAGTGTATGAAACAATTATCAGAACAAAAGAGAGATTTTGGTTCGGGAAGCGTGGCGCAGGCAATTCTCAGATTGGCCATTCCCATGACGCTGGCGCAGTTAATTAATGTTCTTTATAATGTGGTGGACCGGATCTATATCGGCCATATTCCCCATACGTCTACAGAAGCGTTGACGGGGATCGGGCTGGCGCTGCCGATCATTACAATTATTACGGCATTTGCGAACTTGTATGGAATGGGAGGCGCCCCGTTGTTTTCCATTGCAAGAGGACAGGAAGAGCCCCAAAAGGCGGAGAGAATCATGGGAAATTCTTTTTTTCTGCTGCTTATGACAGGGATGGTTCTGGCTTTGATCTGCTATGTATTCCGGCGGCCGCTGCTGTATTTATTTGGCGCCAGTGATGTGACCTATTCTTACGCGGAAGCTTACATTTCAATCTATCTGCTGGGAACGCTGTTTGTGATGGTAAGTCTGGGAATGAACAATTTCATTAATGCTCAGGGGTTTGGTGTGACGGGGATGCTGACGGTATCCATAGGAGCGGTGCTGAATCTGATTCTGGATCCGATTTTTATTTTCGGGCTGAATATGGGAGTGCGGGGAGCAGCTACGGCGACAATCCTTTCACAATTTGTATCGGCGGTATGGGTATTCCGGTTCCTGACTGGCAAAAAAGCAATTATTGTATTAACAAAGCAATCTTTGAGGTTGGAAAAAGGATTGGTGAAGGATATTGTAGGGCTTGGAATGTCCGGTTTTGTCATGTCTATTACAAATGGATCTGTACAGATTATGTGTAATGCTACATTACAGCGGTACGGTGGCGATCTGTATGTGGGGATTATGACGGTTATCAATTCCGTGCGGGAAATTATTACCATGCCAGTGACCGGACTGAGCAACGGCGCCCAGCCAGTTATGAGTTTTAATTATGGGGCACGAAAATATGACCGGGTGAAAAAGGCGATTTCTTTCACATCTATCAGCAGTATTATCTTTACATTAATTATCTGGGCGATCCTTTTCTTCTTTCCGCACTTTTTCATCCAGATTTTCAACAGTGATCCGGCGCTTCTGGAAAAAGGCGTGCCGGCGCTACATATTTATTTCTTTGGAATCTTTATGATGGCGCTGCAATTTGCAGGGCAGTCTACATTCGTAGCTCTTGGATATTCCCGGCATGCGGTGTTTTTCTCCTTGTTCCGGAAAGTTGTGATTGTGATTCCTCTGACCTTGTGGCTGCCTACGGTGGCGGGGCTGGGAACAACGGGAGTGTTTCTGGCAGAGCCAGTTTCTAATTTCATTGGAGGAGTCGCTTGTTTTGCTACCATGATTGTTACGGTTTGGATGCGGCTTGGAAAGAAACAGGAGGAGAAGAGAGAAATCCGGTAATAGAAAAATATATAAGAAAGAAGCTGCATATACTGGTAAAAAACCAGAGTTGATATGTATGTTGAATTATCTATGGGCAGGCATGATCCTGGCCGGTGTGATCTATGGAGCGCTGACCGGGAACATGCCTGCTGTCACGAATGCGGCCATTGATTCTGCAAAAGAAGCAGTGACACTTTGCATTACAATGACCGGAGTGATCGCATTGTGGTCGGGACTGATGCAGATTGGAGTAGAAGCGGGAATTATTCACGCTGCGTCACGGAGACTACAGCCATTTATCCGGTTTCTCTTTCCGGAACTTCCGAAAGGCCATCCTGCAGAAGAATACATTACCACAAATTTTATTGCAAATGTTCTGGGTCTGGGCTGGGCGGCTACACCCGCCGGACTTCGGGCAATGGAAGAACTGGGGAAACTGGAAGAAGAACGGAGAAGCGGCCGGGCGGTTGGACCGATAAGAACGGTTGGAACCGCATCCAATGAGATGTGTACCTTTCTGATTATCAACATATCATCGTTACAGCTCATTCCGGTAAATGTAATTGCCTATCGCAGCCAGTACGGCAGTGTAAATCCGGCAGCCATCGTAGGAGCCGGAATCATAGCTACCATGGTCAGCACCGGTGCAGCCATCATCTACTGCAAGTTAGGGACGGGGAATTTTTAAAAATTCCCCGTTCCTAACTTGCGTTTATTTGACATTGTGTTTTGTTCATTTTATACTGTGGACATAATTTTAGGAGGAGTAAGGAGAGTCGGAAAATGTTGTGGATGTTGTGGGGATTTCCATTTCTGTTCCTGGTTTTAGGTGCTGGAATGATAACCGGCGTAGGAAATCGGCATATTATTTTGTCTGATTGGTCTGACAGCAGTGGTGATTTTTGCAGTGATCTTTTAGTTATTACGGATAGATGAAACGTATTTTTATATGTCTTTTTGTAATAGTTATGAGTTAAAGTTTGTGCTGTCAGATGGAAGCGCGGCGTTTTTTAAGATCCTGGCGGAGCAGTCTGTATGCAGTAGCAGTCAGTGGTACGGCGATCAGCATTCCGACGATACCGCCCAGTCCGCCGCCGATGGTTACGGCAGCAAGAACCCAGATGCCTGGAAGGCCGACGGAGGAACCTACAACTTTCGGATAGATCAGATTGCCTTCCAGCTGTTGCAGGATGACGATGAATACCAGGAAACCGACTGCCTGAATAGGATTCACTGTGAAAATCATGAATGCACCAATAAACGCGCCCAAATAAGCGCCGACTACAGGGATCAGAGCAGTGGAGCCGATCAAGGTTCCAATCATGCTGGCATATGGAAACCGCAGGATGATCATTCCAATAGTACATAAGACGCCGATGATTACGGCCTCAGTACACTGTCCAATGATAAATTTGGTAAAAGTATCATGAGCGGTGGACAGAACCAAGATCAGCTTCTGATAATAACTG
The DNA here is from genome assembly GCA_949287925.1 of uncultured Lachnospiraceae bacterium. Taxonomy (GTDB): domain Bacteria; phylum Bacillota; class Clostridia; order Lachnospirales; family Lachnospiraceae; genus Merdimonas. The sequence continues at coordinate 2,251 of CASEIR010000049.1, read as the reverse complement.
TCCTTTATATATGTTTTGGTAACGGTCCGAAACTGCCGGTAGAGCTGTTCCTTGCCTCCCAGGATATAAAGAGCAAATATAAAGGCAACAACGAAAGTAACGATCAGATTCCCAATGCTGCTCAGAATAAAAACAGTGGAGGTAAGCAGACTGCTAAGGCCGGTGGTGAGATAGGTGACTCCTTTTTGGATCAACTGCGGCCAGTTCGGGTGCAGGGAAGAAAGAAAATCTTCCAACTGCGGCCAGTCTGTGCCGGAAGAAGCCAGCCAGTTCAAGATTTGCGTGATGGCGGCGGGAATGCTTTTAGCCAGGACTGCCAGAGCCTCCACAAGCTGGGGAATCACAATCAGGATGATCAGGGCCAGAATTGCCAGAATCAGCACCAGCGAAACAACAATGCTGAAAGGGCGTTTCAGACGGGAAAGTTTTCCATTGGAATTCCGGAAAAATGAAAGCTTTTCAATCTGGCTGACCAGTATGTTTAATATGTAGGCAATGACGCAGCCCAGAATCAACGGTGTAAGAATGTTCATCATAAGCGCCAGCAAATCAAACAAAGAGTTGCTGTATTTATATACCAGCGCGGCCACCGTAACCGCAAATATGAGAAGCAGAGTTTTCTTTTTATTCATTATATGGGGCTTCCTTTCTCTATACATTATTTTCTTATCATCATACACATTTTGTGGTAAAATGTAAAATAACTTAATAACATTTAAAAAAATATTACAGGAGGAAAGTTACATGGACTATGCAAAAGAATCATTAAAGATGCATTATGATTTAAAAGGAAAGATCGAAATTACCTGCCGGGCAGCCGTGGACTCAAAGGAAGCATTGAGCCTTGCATATACGCCGGGAGTAGCGCAGCCTTGTCTGGAAATCCAGAAGGATATTAATAAAAGTTATGAATTGACAAGAAGATGGAATACAGTAGCCGTGATTACAGACGGAACCGCTGTGCTGGGGCTTGGCGATATTGGTCCGGAAGCCGGCATGCCGGTGATGGAAGGTAAATGCGTATTATTCAAAGCATTCGGTGATGTTGATGCCATTCCACTTTGTGTGGGATCCAAGGATGTGGACGAAATCGTGAAGGCAGTACAGCTCTTTTCCGGAAGCTTTGGCGGGATCAACCTGGAAGACATTTCTGCGCCAAGGTGTTTTGAAATTGAAAAACGTCTGAAAGAATGCTGCGACATTCCGATTTTCCACGATGATCAGCATGGAACGGCAGTTATTACACTGGCAGGTCTTATCAATGCATTGAAATTCGTCGGCAAGAAGATTGAAGATGTGAAAATCGTAACTTCCGGTGCAGGAGCCGCTGGAATCGCAATCATTCGTTTGCTCATGTCCATGGGATTGAAAAATGTGATTATGACAGACCGCAAGGGCGCCATTTACGAAGGTCGTGAAGGTCTGAATCCGATTAAAGAAGAAATGGCGAAGATCACCAATTTCGCGCATGAGAAAGGAACGCTGGCAGAAGTGATCAAGGGTGCCGATGTATTTATCGGTGTGTCAGCGCCGGGAACATTAACCGGAGAGATGGTGAAAACCATGGCGGAAAATCCGATTATCTTTGCCTGCGCCAACCCGACACCAGAGATCTTTCCTGAAGAAGCAAAAGCAGCAGGAGCTGCAGTAGTATCAACCGGAAGATCCGATTATCCGAACCAGGTGAACAACGTATTGTGTTTCCCCGGAATCTTCCGCGGCGCATTAGACGTGCGGGCGTCCGATATCAATGACGAAATGAAGATCGCAGCGGCCTATGCCATTGCCGGGCTGGTCAGCGACGAAGAACTGAATGCAGATTATATCCTGCCGGCAGCCTTCGACCCACGTGTAAAAGACGCGGTGGCAAAGGCAACCGCAGAAGCAGCGATAAAGAGCGGAGTAGCAAGAATTTAATTACATTGGGGACGGGGAATTTTTTGAAAATTCCCCGTCCCCAATGTGATTTTTGTTAATTAGTAATCAAGTTATTTAATATAGTTACAGTTTCATTTGCTGTATAGAACATTTCCTCTTTTAAATTATCACAGAAATCATAAAATGAAAAAAGAAGTACTGGTTCTTCGATATTTAGATATACAGGATTATGATTATGAGGAGACATAAACATGAGATAGCCATTGCATTGATTGATAAATAAAAAAAGCTCGCTATTTAGATTTCCGATACATTTTCTCAACATACGATAACGCATATTATTGCATGCATGTATAAGTTTTTTGATAATCAT
>CASEIR010000048.1 GCA_949287925.1 uncultured Lachnospiraceae bacterium | reverse complement strand
ATTCAAAATCCACGTGAAATAATACGAGAGGGAATTGCGATAGGAAGGAGAAATCAGGATGGAAAAGGTCAGCATGAAAGTGGAAAAGCTGCCATACGAAATAGAAGAACAAATTAATACTTTTCGTACAAATCTGCAGTTCAGTGGTGTGGATAAGCGGGTGATCTTGATTACCAGCTGTATGGGAAGCGAAGGAAAATCAACAACAACCTACAGACTTGCCTGCTCAATGGCTGAGATGGGGAAAAAGGTATTATTGATCGATGCAGATATGAGAAAATCGGTGTTGGTTAAGCAGATAAAAAACGGTTCAGCTGAATGGGGACTTTCCCATTTCTTGTCGGGGCAATGTAACCTGATCGACGCGGTTTATCAGACGAATCTTCCGTCACTCCATATTGTTTTCGCAGGTCCTGTGCCGCCAAACCCCACGGAACTTCTGGAAAGTAATATATTTTCGAAGACGATAGATTCCTGCCGTGAGATATATGACTATATCTTAATAGATTCTGCGCCGTTGGGAATGGTCATCGATGCTGCAATCGTTGCAAAAAGCTGTGACGGAGCTGTCATGCTTATGGAGTCCGGCACGATTAAGTATAAAATAGCTCAGGATGTGAAGATGAAGATTGAACATGCAGGATGTCCTGTTCTTGGCGTGGTATTGAATAAAATCGATATCTCAAGTAAAAATGGCTATTATAAACAATATTATAAAAAATATGAGAACTATGGAAGCGGTAAGAGAGGAAATAAGAAAAAATAATATCGGAAAATCATTTTTGAATTGTCTCTTGTAATTGTGCTCAGAAAGCGTTATACTGATTTACGTAAAAGAAATTAATTCTTCGGGGTCGGGTGTAAGTCCCAACCGGCGGTAGAGTCCGCGACCCGCACCGGTATATACCGGCAGCGGCTGATCCGGTGAGATTCCGGAACCGACAGTATAGTCTGGATGAGAGAAGGATTGTGTGATTCTTATGATATGTATATGACCCCGGTGCTTACGCGCCGGGGTTTTGTCATAATCATTGCATGGTCTTCTGGAAGAATTCTTTCTGACAGCCAATATTACATGAAAAGGAGAGAAAGAAACATGAGTACAGAGGTAATAAAACGAGCAAATACAAAAGCAAGAGGACGGGTGCGAAAGATGGCTCAGGTGGGAATGCTGGCGGCGATTGCCGTCGTATTGATGTTGTTTGAGATCCCGCTGCCCTTTGCGCCCAGTTTTTACGAGATTGACTTCAGCGAAGTTCCGGTCATGGTAGGCTGCTTTGCCATGGGTCCGGTAGCAGGAGCCGCCATCGAACTGATCAAGATTCTTTTGAACTTTGCCATCAATGGAACCACAACAGCAGGCGTAGGAGAGATCGCCAATTTCCTCATCGGATGTTCACTGGTAGTGCCGGCGGCTCTGATCTACCGGTGGAAGCGTACCAGAACGGGCGCAATTCTGGGGATGGCAGTGGGTACGCTGTTTATGACCATTGTGGGATGCTTCCTGAATGCATTCGTACTTCTTCCGACCTACGCAGTGGCATTCGGAATGCCTATTGACGCACTGGTGGGAATGGGAACTGCAGTTAACGGTAACATCACAAACCTGACCACATTCGTAATCTTTGCAGTGGCGCCCTTCAACCTTCTAAAAGGAGTACTGGTATCTCTCATCGTATTCCTGATCTACAAAAAAATCAGTCCGGTATTCAAGATGAATTATTAAAAAGGGACACCTGTTTTTCAAATTGGGGACGTAGACTTTTGCAAAAAGTCTACGTCCCCAATCTATGCAGGACAGATTTCGATCCAGTATCCGTCTGGGTCGTTGATGAAATAGATGCCCATTTCTGGATTTTCGAAACATACACAGTTCATCTCTTTGTGAAGCTTCAGGGATGCGACCATATCATCTGAGCGCATGGCCAGATGAAATTCGTTGTCACCCAGGTTATAAGGGTGGTCCATGTCTCTTAACCAGGTCAGTTCCAGCAGGTGAGGCGTGGTTTGGTCTCCCATAAAAACGAGACGAAAGCTGCCGTCTTTGGCGTCTTTGGTGCGGGTGATGGTCAGCCCCAGGGCTTTCTGGTAGAATTCGACAGATTTGTCCAGGTCGAGTACGTTAATGTTGTTGTGATAAAATGTAAATTTCAAGAGAAGCTCCTCCTTGATAATAATTGTTCTGGACGCTGTTTCCGGTGGAAATGCGTCAGACCTGTTTTTTAGTATATCATCAGTAGCGCGTTAAAAAAAGATATGATATAATGTAAAAACGATTTGATAGGTGAGGAGGGATATGCTA
>CASEIR010000047.1 GCA_949287925.1 uncultured Lachnospiraceae bacterium | reverse complement strand
GACCGCTCCATCGAGGAGACTCTGGAGATTGGCTGGAAACTGTTATCCATGCTGCCAAGAGCAGAGCTGAAACGAATCGACGACAAATACCTAGATTTATATTATGGAAAGCAATAAGCCATGCACATCTACACAAGACCAGACACGCATGCTTGCATGCTAGTGTATGGGATTGTGGAGATGTATAGGGCGCAAGCCCACAGCGAGAAGAAGCGAGCGAAGGCGAGCGAAAACGAGCTGGGCATGGCGGAAGGAAGGAGAGGCATATGGCATCTACACAAATAACTCCTACCCGTATGGAGCTTACCAAAACCAAGAAAAAACTTGCCACGGCGAGAAGAGGCCACAAGCTTCTGAAGGACAAACGTGACGAGCTGATGCGCCAGTTCCTGGAACTGGCCCGTGAAAATATGGCATTGCGTGAGAAGGTGGAGGCCGGAATCCGATCTGCAAATAAAAATTTTGTGATTGCCAAAGCCGGCATGGACGAGGCAACATTGAATACAGCTCTGATGGCACCGAAGCAGGAGGTAAACCTGGGAGTGGATAAAAAGAATGTCATGAGCGTGAATATCCCGGTGTTTAAGACGACAACAAGAACCGCGGATGCAAATGACATCTATTCTTACGGGTTCGCGTTTACGTCCAGTGATCTGGACGGAGCGGTAAAATCTCTGGCAGATATTCTGCCGGATATGCTGAAGCTTGCAGAGACGGAGAAAGCATGTCAGCTGATGGCGGCGGAGATCGAGAAGACCAGACGCCGCGTCAACGCACTGGAGCATGTAATTATTCCAAGGGCACAGGAGACAATCAAATACATCACGATGAAACTGGACGAGAACGAACGAAGTTCCCAGATTCGTCTGATGAAAGTAAAAGACATGATGCTGGAAGAAGCTCATCACTATAGTGAACGAGCTTAAGAGAGCATAGAAAGGCAGGGCTGCGGTCCTGCCTTTTTCGATGTCAACAAATCAAAGTCAGGGGGCCGATACCCTGGCGACAGTTTACAATTACAGAATGTGTCGTTTGGCGTTCCCGATGATTTAGGAGAGAGTTACTACGGTAGAGAATGGAATAAGCAGGAAATTACCCGTAGAGATGAGCTATAACCTACGGCAAAAAACGCTTCTGGACAGGAGCCGCCGGGGATTGTAATAACATTCTTGGGATTTCTGCGTATAATAAAACAGATACTTATCTTGGGAGTGTGCCCTATGGAACAGAAACTGCCTTATTATATGGCCTATCCTCTGCCGTTCCTGTACGATGATGAGAGAATGCAGAGAAGAGACTATGAATATCTGAAGAGTCTCTATCCAGGAACAGTAAAAAGACTGATTCCTCATATTGAGAGAGAATTTGACCGGCTTACTTACGAAGGAAGCATGTTGTATGATGAATATCCGGATCCGCTGCAGCTTCGTCTGATGTGCCGCAGAATCTATGACCGGGCGGCGGAAGAAGAAGAAGCTCCAGGGGAGTGGCTTAAGAATCTGATCCAGGTAATGGCGGGCCAGGAACTCTGCCAAAGAAGACAGGAGCGGCGCAGCAGAAGAAAAAAATATTACTGAAACCAGATGGAGCCGGGCCTTGGGATGAGGGCCTGACTCCTTTCCTTTCCGGACAGAAAGCCAGAGGTGTCAAAAAGAATACAGAAGTCTGCTGCAGCGGGCCTGGCAACGGTATGGTACAGACTGGACGGAACAGAAAACCTGTGGTAAAATGCTTTTGAAAAATACGAGTGAGAAAGGGGAGGCATATGGATAATATTATTTTTATCGGTATGCCTGCAGTCGGAAAAAGTACTGTAGGGGTTGTAGTAGCGAAAAGACTGGGATATCACTTTATCGATACGGACATTGTTATCCAGGAGGAAGAGGGAAGACTATTAAAAGAAATTATCCGGGAAAAAGGAATTCAGGGTTTCCTGGAAGTGGAAGACCGGATTAACGCTGGAATCGAAGCGAATCATACAGTGATTTCACCGGGCGGGAGTGTTGTATATTGTGAAAATGCCATGGAACATTATAAAGAGATCGGAACAATCGTATATTTGCAGGCATCTTTTGATACAATAAATAGAAGACTTGGAAATGCAAAAAAACGCGGAGTTGTATTAAGAGAGGGACAGACGTTGCAAGGGCTGTACGAAGAACGTGTGAAACTGTTCGAAAAATATGCGGATATCACGGTGTCTGAGGACGGAAAGTCTTTAGAAGAAACGATAGAGAACGTGTTAGAGGCATTGGAAAAGCTTTCGTAAGGCCACAAAAATGTTACGGATTATTTACAAAAGTTAAAAAATGTTTTACAAATCGGGATTATGTGTTATAATAGCCAAGAATATGGATTTGTAAATCGTTTTGAGAGTAGAATAGATTGTGTTATTGAGGTGTGATATGGAACAATATATTATCAAGGGCGGGCATCCGCTTGTCGGTGAAGTGGAGATCGGAGGAGCCAAGAATGCGGCGCTTGCGATTCTTTCTGCAGCGATCATGACAGATGATACGGTAACAGTAGATAATCTTCCAGACGTGAATGACATTAATGTATTGTTGGACGCGATTGCAGGGATCGGTGCGAATGTGCACCGGGTAGACCGTCATACGGTAAAGATCAACAGCAGGAGTGTACACGACCTTTCGATTGAGTATGACTATATCAAGAAGATTCGGGCTTCCTATTATCTTCTGGGTGCTTTACTTGGAAAATATAAGCATGCCGAGGTGGCGCTTCCGGGAGGATGCAACATCGGAAGCAGACCGATCGATCAGCACATTAAAGGATTCCGGGCTCTGGGAGCAGAGGTGGAGATCGAACATGGTAAGATCATGACAGAAGCCGAAAGACTGGTCGGAAAACATATTTATTTTGATGTGGTCAGCGTAGGTGCGACTATTAACGTCATGATGGCGGCAGCCATGGCGGAAGGCCTGACCATTATGGAAAATGTAGCGAAAGAACCGCATGTGGTAGACGTGGCAAACTTCCTGAACAGTATGGGAGCCAATATCCGTGGCGCCGGAACAGACGTGATCAAGATCCGTGGTGTACAGAAGCTGCACGGAACAGAGTATTCCGTTATTCCAGATCAGATCGAGGCGGGAACTTTCATGATGGCAGCAGCTGCGACCAGAGGAGATGTTACAGTGTTGAATGTTATTCCAAAGCATTTGGAAGCAACCATCGCAAAGCTGCTGGAGATCGGATGCGAAGTAGAAGAGTTTGATGATGCGGTTCGTGTCGTATCCAAAGGCAATCTGAGAAGCACACATGTAAAGACATTGCCTTATCCGGGATTCCCGACAGATATGCAGCCCCAGATCGGTGTAACACTGGCTCTGTGCAAAGGGACAAGTATCATTACCGAAAGCATATTTGAGAACCGGTTTAAATACCTGGACGAACTGGCAAGAATGGGGGCAAACATTAAGATTGAAGGAAATTCCGCTACTATCGAAGGAGTCGAGAAATTCTCCGGGGCAAGAGTCAGCGCGCCGGATCTCCGGGCAGGAGCCGCGCTGTGTATCGCTGGACTCGCAACAGACGGAATCACTATCGTGGATGATATCGTATACATTCAGAGAGGTTACGAAAGATTTGAAGAAAAACTCCGTGGAATCGGCGGCATGATCGAAAAAGTAGCCTCAGAAAAAGACATTCAGAAATTCAAATTAAAAGTAAGCTAATTTTATTGGGGACGGGGAATTTTTAAAAATTCCCCGTCCCCAATGCTTGACATCCGCAGAAAAAACGTGTAAAGTCTTACACGTACATAAAAACCAAATATTGCAGACTTTCTCTTATTCAGAGCAGTGGAGATACAAAGGATCTGTGAAGCTGCGGCAACCCCCGGCGCGGGAAGGTGCCAACCTGAGCGAGTAATCGAACAATAAGAGGATTGTTTTTATGATAAGGTAAAACGGTCCGCTTAATGCAGACCGTTTTTTATCTGTGAAATAAAAGCTCTCCGGACAGTTTGTCCACAGAAAAGAGAAAGCTGGAAGAACAAATGGAGAAGAAAAGGAGAGATGAATGATGGAGAGAAGATTATTTACTTCGGAATCGGTAACGGAAGGGCATCCGGATAAGATGTGCGACCAGATCTCAGACGCGATCCTGGATGCGCTGATGGAGCAGGACCCCATGAGCCGTGTGGCCTGTGAGACCTGTACCACTACGGGCCTTGTTATGGTTATGGGCGAGATTACGACGAATGCTTATGTGGACATCCAGAAGATCGTTCGGGATACGGTCAGAGAGATTGGTTATACCCGGGGAAAATTCGGATTTGACGCAGATACCTGTGGTGTAATCACGGCTATTGACGAACAGTCTGCAGATATTGCCATGGGTGTGGACAAGGCGCTGGAAGCCAAGGGAAATCAGATGAGCGAAGAAGATATTGAAGCGATTGGCGCTGGCGATCAGGGTATGATGTTCGGTTACGCTTCGGATGAGACGCCGGAGCTGATGCCTTATCCTATCGCGCTGGCCCACAAGCTGTCCCGCAGACTGACGGAGGTCAGAAAAGACGGCACACTGCCTTATCTGAGACCAGACGGCAAGACACAGGTAACGGTGGAATATGATGAGAATGGAGTACCATTCCGCCTGGACGCAGTGGTATTGTCTACACAGCATAATCCGGAGGTATCCCAGGAACAGATTCATGCGGATATTAAGAAATATGTATTTGATCCGGTAATTCCGGAAGGCATGACGGATGAAAAAACCAAGTACTTCATCAATCCCACAGGCCGGTTTGTAATCGGTGGCCCACATGGGGACAGCGGCCTGACCGGACGGAAGCTGATCGTAGACACTTACGGCGGTATGGCCCGTCACGGCGGCGGAGCATTTTCCGGTAAGGACTGCACCAAGGTGGACCGTTCCGCGGCCTATGCGGCCCGTTATGTGGCGAAGAATATTGTGGCAGCAGGACTGGCAAAGAAATGTGAGATTCAACTGTCCTATGCTATCGGTGTAGCACATCCCACATCCATTATGGTTGACACATTCGGGACGGGAAAGATCAGCGATCAGAAGCTGGTGGAGATGATCCGCGAGAACTTCGATCTGCGTCCGGCAGGCATCATCCGCATGCTGGATCTGAGACGCCCCATCTATAAACAGACGGCGGCTTATGGACACTTTGGCCGCACGGATGTGGAGCTCCCATGGGAGAAAACAGATAAAGCAGAAGAATTGAAAAAGTATTTATAAAAATTTTAGAAAAGTTTATGGGCGCTTTGATGTGGAGCGCCCTTTTTCATGCTATACTTTTTCTGGAGGATGTGTACGATGAAGCTGAAAACAAGACTGATGATCGCCTTTCTGACGCTGATACTGCTTCCCATACTGATGAGCGGGGCGATCATATTTTTGCTGAGCCGTTATCAGATTAGTTCTATCGAAAAAACGTACGAACTGACGGGGACCACGGTAGAATCTCTCTCGAACTCCATGCAGATGTTGTCCAGACTGACAGAGAAACCCTATCATGAGCTGGAAGAGATGGCGGTAGAGAATCCGGCGGAGATGGAAGATGCTACCCGGTTGGATGAGTTTAATCAGATTCTTCAGAAGAAGAGCGCATATCTGCTGGTACGTAAGAACGACACCATCATCTATGTGGGTACAGAGATGGAAGAAGCCGAGGATGTGATCAGGGAACTCCCGGAGTATATCGGGGCAGAGACGATCTCTGAAAATGGCCTCTATCTGGGTGGAGAAGCACAGGCGCTGGTGAAGCAGGTGGATTTCCTGTTTCCGGATGAAAGCAAAGGAAGTGCGTTTATTGTTTCCAATGTGGACGGCATGATTCCGGAAATGGAAGAATTCATTGTAGATATAGCATTTTGTGTCATTCTGATTCTGATTTTTACTTCCGCCCTTCTTACTTTCTGGATCTATCGGGCGGTGATGCGGCCGCTGGGACGGATGCAGGTTGCGGCGAAGAACATTAAGGAAGGAAATCTGGATTTTGAACTGACCCCCATGGCGGATGATGAGTTGGGAGAACTGTGCCAGGATCTGGAGGAAATGCGGATCCGGCTGAGGGAAACGGCTGAAGAAAAGCTGCGGTATGACAGAGAAAGCAAGGAACTGATCAGCAATATTTCCCATGATCTGAAGACTCCCGTCACAACCATCAAGGGATATGCAGAAGGGATTATGGACGGAGTAGCGGATACTCCGGAGAAGATGCAAAGATACATCCGCACCATTTACAATAAGGCGGATGAGATGAATACACTGATCAATGAGCTCACGCTGTATACGAAGATTGATACGAATCGTATCCCATACAATTTTAATACGTTATCGGTGAATGCATATTTTAACGATTGCGCGGAAGATCTGTCGGTTGAGCTGGAGTCCAAGAATGTGGAATTCGGATATTTCAATTATGTAGAGGCGGACGTGAAAGTGATCGCTGATCCGGAGCAGATCCGCAGAGTAATTCATAACATTGTGAACAATTCCCTGAAATATATGGACAAGCCAAAAGGCAAGATCAATCTTAGGGTAAAGGATGTGGGAGATTTTGTTCAGATTGAGCTGGAAGATAACGGAAAAGGAATCGGCGCCAAGGATCTGCCGAATATCTTTGACCGGTTCTACCGGACAGACGCGTCCCGGAATTCTTCCAAGGGCGGAAGCGGGATCGGGCTGTCGATCGTGAAGAAGATTGTAGAGGAGCATGGCGGCAAGATATGGGCCACCAGCCGGGAAGAAACCGGAACAACCATGTATTTCGTTCTTAGAAAATATCAGGAGGTACCGATATATGAGTAAGATATTGATTGTAGAAGATGAAGAGGCAATCGCTGATCTGGAGAAGGATTATCTGGAGCTGAGCGGATTTAAGGTTGCGGTGGCGAACGATGGCGAGACCGGACTGGAGAAGGCGCTGACAGAGGATTATGATATGTTTATTCTGGACCTGATGCTGCCGGGCGTGGACGGATTCGAGATATGCCGGAAGATCCGGGACGTCAAGAACACTCCGATTATTATGGTGTCTGCCAAGAAGGATGATATCGATAAGATCCGTGGCCTGGGTCTTGGCGCGGACGATTATATGACGAAACCCTTCAGCCCCAGCGAGCTGGTGGCCCGTGTGAAGGCACACCTGGCCAGATATGACCGGCTGACGGGAAGTGCGGCTGAAGTGAACAAAGTCATCGAGATCCGGGGATTGAAGATTGACACAACGGCAAGACGGGTGTGGGTGAACGGAGAAGAACGGGCGTTTACGACAAAGGAATTTGATCTGCTGACGTTCCTGGCCAGCCATCCCAATCATGTGTATACAAAAGAAGAACTGTTCCGGGAGATATGGGATATGGAGTCCATCGGAGATATAGCCACAGTTACGGTACATATTAAAAAGATCCGTGAGAAGGTGGAGATGGACACTTCCAATCCCCAGTACATTGAAACCATCTGGGGCGTGGGATACCGCTTCCGGGTATAGAAAGAAAGATGTATGCGTTAAATAAAGAGTTATTTTAGGAGACAGGCAAAAAACAGGAAGGAGACATCCCGGTGCGGGAAGTCTCCTTCCTGTAATTACTTAAAGTATTTCCAGATTCTTGTTAAAAATTTTTAAGTGCTTCTACGATTTCTGGGAAATTCATTCCATGAGATGCCTTGATCAGAAGATTGTCCCCTTCTTTGATGATATCGTGGGAAGCTTGGATAAAGGATTCTTTATCCGCAAACCAGTGTGTCTCACAAGCGGAGGCGCCTTCTGTCAGGTGGCGGGAAAGTTCTCCGATGCCGCAGACCACATCGATTCCTTTGGAAGCGGCATATTCTCCCACTTCCCGGTGCAGATCTGCCTCATTATTGCCCAGCTCGCCCATGTCGCCAAGAATGGCGACTTTACGGCCGATGGCAAGAGAAAGGACGTCGATGGCGGCCTTCATGGAAACCGGGTTGGCATTGTAACAATCGTCCAGAATAATCAGTTTCCCGGTTTTGATAATATTGTTGCGCCCAGGCATAGAAGGAAGTCCTTCAATTCCGGCCCGGATTTCATCTGGAGTCAGTCCCAGCGTATAACCTACGGAAGCTCCGGCCAGCGCGTTGGATATCATGTGCGCGCCCGGAAGGGGAATCACGCAGGAAAAACCAGACCCGTCCGGCAGATGGATGGTGCAGGCTGTGCCTGCAAGACCCATGGACTGTATTCCATCGGCATAGAACTGACAGTCAGGATTCGTGCCGAAGAAAACAGGTTCTACGCCTTTTACCGGCCCCATTTTGGAGAGCAGGTCATCGTCTCCGTTCAGGATAATGGTTCCGCCGTCTTTCATGTCCTGGATCATCTGGGATTTTTCCTGCAGGATGCCCTCCCGGGTCTTGAAGAATTCCAGATGTGCCACGCCGATGTTGGTGATGACACAGATGTCCGGGCTTGCCACGGAGGAGAGCCGGCGCATCTCGCCGAAGTGGTTGACGCCCATCTCCAGCACGGCTACCTGGTGCTCCTCCTTCATTTCAAATATGGTAATGGGAAGCCCCCATTCGTTGTTGAAATTTCCAAGTGTTTTATGTACCTTATATTTCTGAGCCGCCACAGAGGCGATCATTTCTTTGGTGCTGGTTTTCCCCACGCTTCCGGTGATGCCCACGACTTTGAGGTTGAAAGAATCCCGGTAGAGCTTGGCAATATCCAGAAGAGCCTGGCCGGTGGATTCCACCAGGATATAGGGATAGTCGGTTTCTCCCAGATCTTCATGAGATACAACGCAGAGCGCGCCTTTTTCGATGGTGTCCGGAATAAACTGATGTGCATTGAACCGCGCTCCGTCGATGGCCACAAAGAGATAGTCTTTTTCCACCTTCCGGCTGTCGATGACTACGCCGGCCACTTCCCGGGTTTGTTTCGATGGATCGCCGTGATAGACGCCCCGACAAGCTTTGGTTATATTTTCCAGTGTAAGATTCTTCATTGGATTGGTCCTTTCTTAATAGCGTGCTTTGAAGGATTCGGCAATGATCCGTTCACACAGTTCGCTGTATTCGATTCCCGCTGCATGGGCTGCTTTCGGAATCAGGCTGGCGGGAGTCATGCCCGGAAGCGCGTTCATCTCCAGGCAGTAGAACCTGCCGTCTTCATCGTCCACAATAAAATCCGCGCGGGAGTAAACGTCCATGTGGAGCGCTTCAAAAGCCTTCTCACCGGCTTTTTGGATTTCCAGCTGTGTCTCTTCATCCAGAGACTGGGGCGGACAGATCTCCCGGGCGCCGCCGGACTGATATTTATTCTCATAGTTGAAAACACCGTCTTTGGGAATGATCTCCACCAGTGGAAGGGCTTTGCCGGCAATGATGCTGCAGGCAAATTCACGGCCCTTGATATAGGGTTCGATAACCACTTCGTCCTGATGGTCCACTTCAAAGGACTGGTAGATGGCATTCCGGTATTCTTCTTCGGTATGAACGATGTATACGCCGATGCTGGAGCCGCTGGAACATGGTTTTACTACCAGCGGCAGATAGTAACCCAGTTCGGACAGAGGAGTATTCTTGGTCTTCTGGTTCAAGGAAGTGCCGCGTGGTGTGGGAACCTGAGACATCTTAAAGATCTGTTTGGCGATCAGCTTATCCATGGACAGAGAACAGCCCAGGGCGCTGGGACCTGTGTAGCGGATTCCCAGTACGTCAAAAGTGGCCTGCAGCTTTCCGTCTTCACCGATGGATCCGTGGAGACCAATAAAGGTAATATCTGCCATACGGCAAAGCTCGATCACATTCGGCCCCAGAAGACAGTCGGACTGGTCAGGCCGGGAACGGCGAAGCTGTTCCAGATCCGGCGCCGTTGTCTTGATACCTTCTGCGATCTCCAGTCCTGCACCCGGCAGATCGAATACTTCTTCCAGTTTATCGGAATCATAGGGGAGTCCGAAGAATACATCCAGCAGATAAGCCTGATGTCCATTTTCCCGCAATGTTTTGCAGATACTGGCTCCGGATGTCAGTGATACGTCTCGTTCGGGGCTGAGCCCGCCTGCTAATACAATGATTTTCATAATAATCTCCTTAAAATGCTATAGTCTCATTATTATCTATGCCTTACTCAGTTGATTCAGAAGCATTTTCCTGACTTCATAGAGCTTCGGCGACAGATCCACATATACCTGGTGGGGATAGAACAGACGCTTGGTCTCATCCCAAAGGGTGTCTTTTTCCTGGCGGCAGTAACCGGCGATCTCCTTCACAGAAGGGGACTGGTAAATGCATTCGCCGTTGCGGAAGACAGGAACCATGATCTCGCGCATGGTATAGGATCCGCCCGGAAGCTTGGTCTTCTTCCAGGTTTCAATGGGATCGAATAAAAGCAGATCCTCGGAAGGATCGAAAACCTCGTCTGCAAAGCAGATCAGATCTGCTTTCACCTTGCCGCTGTCCTTCTCGTAGATCCGGTAGATCGTTTTATTTCCCGGGTTGGTGATCTTCTCCGTATTCTCAGAGATCTTAATCTTAGGTATGAATTCGCCTTCTGCGTTCTGAATGGCGGCCAGCTTGTAGACACCGCCAAAAGACGGACAGTCCTTGGACGTGATCAGATTGGTGCCTACGCCCCAGGAATCGATGGCCGCGCCCTGCATCTTCAGATCATGGAGAAGGATCTCATCCAGGTCGTTGGAAGCACAGATGGTGGCGTCCGGAAAACCGGCTTCATCCAGCATCTTACGCGCCTTTTTGGACAGATATGCCAGGTCGCCGCTGTCCAGACGGATTCCGTATTTTCCAAAGGACTTACCGGCTTCTTTGAATTCCCGGAATACGCGGATGGCGTTGGGAACTCCGGAGTTCAGCGTATCATAGGTGTCCACCAGCAGCGTACAGTTGTCTGGATACATCTCTGCATAGGTTTTAAATGCGGTGTATTCATCCGGGAAGCTCATGATCCAGCTGTGGGCGTGAGTTCCCATGACCGGTACGTCAAAGAGCTGTCCGGCCAGAACGTTGGAAGTACCGATACAGCCGCCGATCATGGCGGCCCTTGCTCCGTAGAGACCAGCATCCGGCCCCTGGGCCCGGCGAAGACCGAATTCCATGATACCGTCGCCGCCTGCCGCATATACGATACGGGAAGTCTTAGTGGCGATCAGTGACTGATGGTTGATGATATTCAAAATGGCAGTCTCCACCAGCTGTGCTTCCATGATAGGAGCGATCACTTTCAGAAGAGGCTCCTTGGGGAAGACGACGGTTCCCTCCGGGATGGCGTAGATATCACCGCTGAAATGAAAACCGCTGAGATAGTGCAGGAATTCTTCACTGAAGATCCCCAGCCCTCTCAGATAATCCACATCGTCGTAAGTAAAGTTCAGATTCTTGATGTAGTCGATGACCTGGTCAAGACCGGCGCATACGGAGTAGCCGTTGTTGCACGGATTGGCCCGGAAGAATACATCGAAGATCACTTTTTCGTTCTGATTCTTGGCATAATAACCCTGCATCATCGTAAGCTCGTACAAGTCTGTTAGCAAAGTAAGATCTTGTCTGTTCATTTGTTTTATACTCCTTTTCAGAAATATGACGTTATATACATTGGGTTCATTATAGCACTTGTGTGTGGAAATGTAAAAGAAAAAAGCCAGTCCCCTCACAGAAGAGACTGGTTTTTGTTAATGGTTTCCTGAATGATATTCTGGCAGTAGCTGCCGATGTGCCTGCGGGTATCCGGGTCCAGCCGGTCCGGATAGATGGGTTCGCCATATTCCAGGATGACATGGGTCTTGCGAATCCGCGGGAGCTGGTTTTCAAAAATAGAAGCCGTATTATTCATGCA
Source organism: uncultured Lachnospiraceae bacterium (assembly GCA_949287925.1). Classification (GTDB taxonomy): domain Bacteria; phylum Bacillota; class Clostridia; order Lachnospirales; family Lachnospiraceae; genus Merdimonas. The sequence goes on along the minus strand of CASEIR010000047.1, from coordinate 6,415 downwards.
GATAGGAACGATAGGGCATCCGGCCTTCTCGGCAATCTTAAAGGAGCCGTTATGGAAGGGAAGAAGGCTTAATTCTTCTCCATCGTTACGGGTACCCTCCGGGAAAATGCAGATGGATATTCCGTTCTTCACATAGCTGATCGCCGTCAGGATCGTTTTCATGCCCTCCTTTGGTGTGCTGCGGTCCAGGAAGAGGCAGTACACCCGTTTCATCCAGTCCCTGAGAAGGGGATAACGCAGCATCTCCTTCTTGGCGATATAACCGGTCAGATGCTTGCATCGCGAGTAGGTGAGAAGAATGTCGAAATAGCTCCGGTGATTACCGACAAACAGAACCGGTTCATCTGGAATCCGTTCTTCCCCGATGACAGTTGCCTTTACGCCGGTGATCCACAGAATTGAACGGAATCCCCACTGAACCATCCGAAGACACCGGTAATCACTGGCAGTCTGATCTTTCTTAGCCCGCAGCCATTCTACAAGCAGGACCGGAATCCCTAATACGAGATAAAGTAATAAAAATATTACGATAAACAGGAATCTTATCATTTGTTTTAACCTCTCTTCAAGCTTAGTATATAAAATCTCACCCCTTGTTCCTGGTATTATACTATATATTTGGAATTTTTCCTAGCTTTCCTGTGTATGATATTAAAGAGAATCTGTAATTTCAGAGGTCTTATGAGGGAATTAAGCCGTGCGGCTCTGACGGGAATCCTTCTGGCGGCAGTTTTGCTGCAGACGGCCTGTTCGGTATGGAAGATGGAGAAAGAGCCGGGAGAGGAGGTCTCCTATACCGTTGTGGACAAAGATGAGATCCCAGAAGAGCTGAAAACGCAGATTGAACAGGAAAAGACCAAAGCTATGATGCTTACCTATGCAGACCGGGGATATCTGTATGCAGTCCGCGGTTACGGGAAACAGAAGACAAGCGGATACAGTATAGAGGTACGCCGGTGTTATGAAACGGACCGCGTGATTTATATAGAAACAGATTTGCTTGGGCCGGAAAAAACAGAAGCGATCACAGAGACAGAGACTTATCCCTATGTGGTGATCAAGATGGAATACAGGAACAGACAGGTTGTATTTGAATAGGAGGCAGAGAATATGGAGTGTAAAACAGAACGGATTCAGACGTATCAGACAGAGAAACCGGTCACAGACCAGTTTTATATTGACGATGATTATAATGTGCCAGATGCCAAAGAGGATATCCGCCAGGTGATCATGTCATCAGGCAGTCTGCTGACAGAAGATGTGCGTATGGTGGAAAATCACATAAAAGTAACCGGGAAGCTGAAATTTAAAGTGCTCTATGTGACGGACGGCGCTGAAGCAAAAGTAGCCTCGCTGGAAGGAAGGATTCCGTTTGAAGAAATGATCTACACGGAAAAAGAACCGCAGGGAAGCCTGGCTGTCCTGCCGGAGACCACAGAGCTTACGGTTTCTCTGATTCATTCCAGAAAGCTGAATATCAAGACGCTGGCAGAATTATCTGTCTGGACATATGGTTTTCGGGAGACGGAAGTTACGACCGGAACGGAGGACGGTGAAAATCTGTATGAGAAATACACGGAAAAGGAACTGCTCAGTGTTTATGCGTCTAAAAAAGACATATGCCGTATAAAAGAGGTACTTAGCCTGGATGGGACAAAAGAGAATATCGGGACCGTTCTATGGAGCGAGATCACCCAGAGGAAACTGGATACCAGGCTGGAGCCCGATGCGCTGATACTCCAGGGCGAGCTCCAGGTATTCTGCTTTTATGAATCCAGCGATGGCAAAACAGACTGGATTGAGCAGACAGTTCCGTATGAAGGAAGAATTTCCTGCGAAGGTGCTCAGGATCAGATGTACCACCAGATCTGGCCGGAGCTTACGGACGCAAATCTGGAACCCAGGATGGATGAAGACGGGGAAATGCGGATTCTGGGAATTGAAGCGGCGCTGGAGGTAAGATTTGTTGTTTACCGGGAAGTGACGCTAAATCTGCTGGAAGATATCTATTCCCTGAAGCAGCGGTGCGTTCCGTCATTCCGGGATGAAGAACTGGAAGCTCTTTTGATGCAGAATCATTCCAAGTGCAAGGTGACAGAACAGCTGTCTCTTCCCGAGATCAAAGACCAGATTCTGCAGATTTGCCACAGCAGCGCCAGGATTCAGGTGGAAACGACGGAAATCGTGAAAGAAGGAGTGCGGGCAGAAGGGGTTCTCCACATCTGTTTCCTCTATGTAAAATCAGATGACGCCGCACCTTTTGATACCTGGCAGGGCATGGTTCCGTTTTCCTGTCTTCTGGAGAGCGGGAAGACGTCGGAGGATATGGAATACAGCCTGACCCAGGCGGTGGAACAACTGTCGGTGAGCCTGCTGGGAAGCGATGAGATTGAGATCCGGGCAGTACTGGCATTCCGAATCTTTCTCAAGCAGCCGGTGCGGATCCGGAATATTGAATCGGTCAGTCTGGAGCCGGCAGATCTGGCGGAAGCAGCGGCGCGTCCGGGAATTATCGGATATCTGGTACAGCCCGGCGACCGGCTGTGGGATCTGGCAAAACGGTACAGTACCACAGTAGAAGGAATCCGGGAAGTCAATGATCTGAAAGAAGAAGAGGTAAAACCCGGAGATAAGCTGTTGATTTTTAAAGAAAATGTAAGTATACTGTAGGTACACTGTATACAAGATACAGAGTGCAAAGTACAAGGAGAAAAAATATGGATAAGATAGAGCTTAGAGCACTTGCAAAGATTAATCTGGGGCTGGATGTGCTGGGAAGAAGAGAGAATGGATATCACGATGTACGGATGGTCATGCAGACCGTTTATCTGTATGACCAGATCCGGATCAGAAAGATGAAAGAGCCACGGATCCAGCTGAAGACAAATCTGTATTATCTGCCTGTGAATGAAAATAATCTGGCTTACCGGGCGGCCGGACTTTTGATGGAAGAGTTCGGAATCAAGGAAGGAGTCTGCATAGAACTGGAGAAACATATTCCGGTGGCTGCGGGTATGGCGGGAGGAAGCTCCAACGCGGCGGCTGTGCTGTACGGCATGAACCGGCTGTTCGGGCTTGGATTGTCGGAGCAAGAGCTGATGGAACGGGGAGTGACGCTGGGAGCAGACGTGCCCTACTGCATCATGCGCGGCACGGTGCTGGCGGAAGGGATCGGGGAGAAGCTGACACCCCTTGCGCCCATGCCAAAGTGCCATCTTGTCATCGCCAAGCCGCCGGTTAATGTTTCCACCAGGATGGTATATGAAAAACTGGATGCCCATGTAATTACAGAACATCCGGATATTGACGGAATCATAGCGGCGCTGGAGAATCAGGATCTGTCCGGAGTGGCGTCCCGGATAGGAAATGTCCTGGAGAAGGTTACGGTAGAGGCATATCCGGTGATCGACCGGATCAAGAGTGTGATGAAGGAGCAGGGGGCGCTGAATGCCATGATGAGCGGAAGCGGTCCGACGGTTTTTGGCATCTATGAAGAGAAGGCGGAAGCGAAGAAGGCAGCGGCCCGGATCAAAAGAGAAGGGCTTGCCAGACAGATATATGTGACGAATGTACACAATGTAAGGAGGGATTAAGGATGGAATCAAATTTTACGGTAAATATGAATGAATATCTTCCTTTGCGGGACGTGGTCTTTAATACCCTCAGACAAGCAATTCTGCGCGGTGAACTCAAACCCGGCGAACGGCTGATGGAGATTCAGCTGGCCAATAAACTGGGAGTGAGCCGTACGCCTATACGGGAAGCAATCCGCAAGCTGGAGCTGGAAGGATTGGTTCTGATGATTCCACGAAAAGGGGCGGAGGTTGCGGATATCACGGAGAAGAGTCTGATGGACGTGCTGGAAGTCAGAAAAGCGTTAGAGGAGCTGGCGGTAAAGCTATGCTGCGACAAGATTACGCCGGCGGAAATCGAGGATCTGCATCGGGTAGCCGCGGAATTTGAAAGAATTCTGGAGAGCAACGATGTGACGGAGATTGCGGAAGCAGATGTCCGGTTCCATGATATTATCTATCTTGCCACCGGCAATCAGAAGCTGATTCAGCTGCTTAACAATCTGCGGGAGCAGATGTACCGCTACCGGGTGGAGTATCTGAAGCAGAAGGAAGCACATCCCAGACTGGTCATGGAACACGAGGAGCTGATCAGAAGGATTGAGAAGAAGGACAAGACGGCCGCGGCCAGCATTGTCTGCAGACATATCGACAATCAGGCAGAAGTAGTCACCGATTCCATCCGGACGAAGCATAACTGAATCCGCAACAAGAAAAATACCGGTTTCGAATAAAGATAAAAAAATGTGTCAAAACTTCTTGCAGCAGAACAGGGAGGTATGATACATAATGAAAGAACAGTGTGTTTTTGATAAAGGATATTGGAAAAGGAGCCGGAGAAAGCGGGCTGTTTGTTTGGCGTTGGGAATTAGCCTGGCGGCAGTCATTACCGGATGGCTGGCATGGGGGAGAATGTTAAGGGTGCAGGAGGCCGTAAGCCAGACCCAGAAGGATCTGTCCCGGGAAGTATTTCGTTTTCATATACTGGCCAATAGCGACAGCGGAAAAGACCAGGAAGTGAAACTGAAGGTACGGGACGAAGTTCTGTCATATATGGAAGGACAGATGGGTGAAGACCTGTCCCGGGAAGCGGATGCCCGGGAAACGGAATCCTGGGCGCGAACGCACCTGGAAGAGATTTGCCGGATTGCCGGAGAGACCCTGGAGCAGGAAGGTTTTTCTTACGGGGCCAGAGCTGAGATTAGCGAATGTACGTTTCCGGACAAGCGTTACGGGGACCTGTATTTCCCGGCCGGCCGGTACCGGGCCTTGCGGATCTGCCTTGGTAAAGCCCAGGGCCAGAACTGGTGGTGCGCTCTTTATCCCAGACTTTGCTTTACCGACACCGTATGCGTGGCGGTGGACGAAGAAGGAGAGAAGGAGCTTAGAGAAGCTTTGACAGCAGAAGAGTACGAGATGATCACTGCGTCATCGAAATTTAAGATAAAGTGGTTTTTCTTTGGGGGACTGTTCGAAGAAGAGCCGGAATAAACTGGAGGCAGTCATGATAATTGATTTTTTGGTGAAAAAATTTGTAACAGATTATGAAAACGTGGAGAAGGTGTCTGTCCGCACGTCCTACGGCGTGCTGGCAAGCGTGACGGGCATCTTCTGCAACGTTTTTTTATTCTTGTTAAAAGGAAGCATCGGATTCTTCCTTCAAAGTATTTCCGTTATGGCGGACGCGTTCAACAATCTGTCGGATGCGGGTTCTTCTGTCATAGGTCTGATTGGTGTAAAGATGGCCAGTAAACCTGCGGATAAGGAGCATCCGTTCGGACATGGCCGTCTGGAATATATTGCGGCGTTGGCGGTGGCTTTTCTGGTGCTGCAGATAGGCTTTACTTTTTTTAAGGAAGCGATCCAGAAGATCCGGAATCCGGAGGAACTGAATTTTCAGATGGTATCTGTCGTGATTCTGCTGCTGTCCATCGGCGTGAAGTTGTGGCTGGGGATGTTGAACCGCAGACTGGGGAAACGGATTGATTCCAAGGTGATGCTGGCAACGGCAACCGACGCTATGGGAGATGTGATTGTAACGTCGGCCACCATCGTGTCTTTGGTAATTTTCCAGGTGACTGGCGTTAATGTGGACGGATTCGTGGGCCTGGGTGTATCCCTGGTTGTTATGTGGGCCGGCATCGGCATTGCAAGAGATACCCTGGAACCGCTGATCGGTGAACCGGTGGCGCCGGAGGAATATGAACGGATTACCCGGTTTGTAGAAAGCTATGACGGAATCGTAGGAAGCCATGACCTGATCGTACATAATTATGGGCCAGGCCGCAGTATGGGATCTATTCATGCGGAGGTACCCAATGATGTGGGGATTGAGATTTCCCATGAAATCATTGACAGGATAGAACGGGACGCCATAAAAAGACTGGGAATATTTCTGGTGATCCATATGGATCCGGTGGAAACCAAGGATGCCAAGGTGCTGGAGATACGGCATAAGGTGGAACAGATTCTGGAGGCGGTGGATCCGGCAGTATCCATCCATGATTTTCGGATGGTAAGCGGGGAAGAGCAGAGTAATCTGATCTTTGACATGGTGGTCCCTTTTGATTATGATGAGGAGAAGGAAAAAGAACTGAAACAGACACTGTATAAACTTCTGAAGCTGACAGACGGGAATTATCAGTGCGTGATCACAGTAGAAAGGAGTTATGTATCACATGCGAAGGAATAACGAATATGCGTTTGAAAGCAGAGTCAGGTTCAGTGAGGTCGATCACCATAGACGGATTACGCTTCCGGCGATCATTAATTATTTTCAGGATTGCAGTACCTTTCAGTCGGAAGAACTGGATCTGGGGCTTTCATTCTGTGAGAGACGGAAA
>CASEIR010000046.1 GCA_949287925.1 uncultured Lachnospiraceae bacterium | reverse complement strand
ATAATTTTACCCAGTTGAAACATGCTGTTTTCCAATCCGTTCGGCACACCGATATTCAAAATCTTCTTCACCATTCCCCAATCCATCCGGTAACGAAAAGTAGGCGTAATGTGAATCTCCCATTTTCTCTGGCACAACAGTCCGATAATCAACACGGCTGCCACCATTCTGGATACCAGGGTTGGAATCGCCACACCTTCAGTCCCTCTGTGAAATCCATAGATCAGGATGGCATTTCCGGTTACATTGATAATGTTCATGATGATAGACACACGCATGGAAATGCCGGAATTTCCCATGGCCCGGAAGATGGCCGCTCCGCCGTTATACAATGCGATAAATGGGATGGACGCCGTCACGATCAGCAGATAGATATTGGCATGGTGCATTACGTCTGCCTCAATCTCTCCAAATACACCATGAAGGATCCAATATCTTCCCAGATAGATCAGCGCCGTAATGACGATGGCGCAGATGGTAATGAACCAGACCAGCTGCGTTGCCGCTTTCCTGGCCCCGGATTTCTTCCGCTGTCCCAGAAACTGTCCAGCTACCACGGCGCCACCGGTACCCAGAGCCGCAAAGGCATTGATCAAAAGCACCATGATATTGTCCACCAGCGACACACCGGACACGGCCGCTTCCCCGACGCTGGCCACCATGATACTGTCTGCCATACCCACTAGTACAGCCAGAAGCTGTTCTACGATTAGAGGGAAGATCAGTCTGGCAAGCGCTTTGTTGTCAAACAGATATTCCCCTGAAGCCTCATGTTCTCTCAATTTCATGTTTATCAACTTCCTTTCGTTAAGAACATTATAGAACTGGTGATAGGAAGTTACAAGAAAGGGCGGGAAAATATAGAAGAAAAACAAGCTGCGGTATTCTCCACAGCCTGCTCTCTTTCTTTTCTGTTTTCTACGCCACCTCATGCTGATGCAGATACTTCTCCCGGGTGGCAAGTCCTCCCCGAATATGGCGTTCAGACTTGTTCACGTCCAGCACCTTCCTGGCCTCTGTAGCCAGGGACGGATTAATCTGCCAGAGACGTTCAGTTACATCTTTATGTGCGGTCGTGATTATTTTGAGCGTTTTCTGTATCCGGCACTTCTGACCGGTCTTCAACCAGTATGGCTTCGCCCAGTCCCAGATCTCCCAGCAGTTTCAGGTAAATGTCCACATTTCCATCTTTGTCCACTTCAATCTTCTCAATGATTTTTTTCAACTGGGTATTGGTCATCTGGTGCACATCTGTAATGTCCTCGATTGACCGAAACGTTGTGTTCAGCAATTCTTCCAGCTGATCACCCTTTGTGATCTGATAGGTCACCATTTTTAATTCATTTTCCAGCCGCTCGATTTCCTGCCTTGCACCGCCGATCCGGTCATTCAGTTCCTGTCGGGTGATCAGGTCATCGGTATACATATCCATATATTTCTCCCGCATGGCTTTCAACTTTGTCAGCTTATCCTTCAGCTCTTTTTCATACTCCACATTTTCATCTTTTGCCTTGTAGACACGCTGAAATTCCCTCACCACATACTGAATGACTTTCTTCTTATTCTTCAGCACATTCGAAAAGTATTCCTGTAGCACTTCAATCAGTTCTTCCTCATCCAGGGTCACTGCATTGGGACAGGAATCAGCACCTTTCCCGTTATGTCCGGAACATACCCAGCGTACGTAAGTATTCTTATACTTTCGCACTGTCCGGCGGAAAGACCATCCGCACTCCTTACATTTGATCAACGTAGAAAACAGGTATTTGTTACTCTGCCGTTCGTGATTCAGGTTAAACGCCTGATTCCGGGAATGAAGAATCTTCTGCGCCTGTTCAAACACTTCATCATCAATGATCCGCAGTTCCGGCCGTTCTGTCACCAGCCATTCCGTCTCATCCTTTTCCTTTCGCTGTCCGGTAAGAAAATCTGCCACTTCTTGTTTCCCGTTAATAATCTTTCCCGTATAAAGTTCATTTGTGAGAATCCGGCTGACAGCATTCTGACTCCACTTACAGTTCCGCTTTGTCCGGCTTCCCTGCTCATTCAGTTTATTGGAAATAGCGGCGCATCCGTACCCTTCTTCTGTATACCACTGGTAAATCTGACGTACCACCTTTGCTTCTTTCTCGTTGATTGCCAGATTGAAATAATCACCGATCGTCTTATCATATCCGAAAACAATATTGGGAACCCGTCCCTTCTCCGCATTCACCTTTGTCCCGAACTTGATACGCTTGGATGTATTGGCACTCTCCTCCTGCGCCAGAGCACCAAAGATGGTGAGGACAAACTCGCTGTTCCCCATGCTGGTCATGTTGGCCGTGAGAAACTGTGTCTCAATTCCAAGGGCTTTCAGACGGCGGATGTTCTGAAGAAGATCCACGGTATTCCTTGCAAAGCGGGAAATGTCTTTTACTACAACCATATCAAAAAGGCCGTGCTCTGCATCGGCCATCATCTGTAAAAATTCTTTTCTGTTTTTAATTTTTGTTCCGGAAATCCCCTCATCAGCATATACTTTAACAAGGTGATCTCCGGTGCGCTGAACGTATTCACTAAAAAACTGCTTCTGGGTTTCCAGACTGTTCAGCTGGTCAGATTTATCCGTGGAAACACGGCAGTATGCTGCAATGTTCATAAGCGTTTACCTTTCTGTTACATTTATTTCGATCAGTTATATTTTTATTATATCGAATAATAGACAATTGTAAACATAAAAATAG
>CASEIR010000045.1 GCA_949287925.1 uncultured Lachnospiraceae bacterium | reverse complement strand
AACATACCGGCATGGTAGCACTCCTGCCATTCCGGCGTCATTCTGGAGAGCAGCTTTTCTCTCATGCTTCTGCCGGTCCAGTAAGGAATAATCTCTTCTCTCTGAAGCTTGCGGTCCTCTTCTGTGGTCTTAAAGGATACCAGCTCACGCTCGCTCATAACGATCATATCCTCTTCGCTGTGGCAGCAAAGCTCCGGGAATGTGGGAGATGCCTGTGGATCCTTTCCCTTCTCTCCGATGATCAGTTCTCCGTCGCCAAGATATAATGTCTTCTTAGAAAAATACTCTTTAAGCGTCAGCGCCCGCATGACCGGAATGGAATATTTCCCGTCATTTGCCTTATAAAAATCTGTCTCGATTTTCGCTCTTTCCAGATCAATATGTACCGGTGTATTTACACTGATCTCTCTGAGCTTCTGAATTCTTTCATTCATTCCACGTAATGTTCCCATGATTTGATTACCCTCCTATTTTGGTGTTTTTGAAACCTGCATTTTGGAAAAGCGCCACAAATGCTTCCATCTCTTCCCGGTCCGGCGCATGCAGATCGGTTCCCTTATATTCCATATCCAGCTTCCGGTATTTACCGCTTCCGGTATCGTGATAAGGCAGCAGATTGACCTGAGCCGGATGAATATCGTGTTCCTGGAGAAATGCAATGATTTCCCGCATACTCTGTTCATTTCCGTTGACTTCCTTCACCGTAGGAATCCGGATATAGATTCTGGCTCCATCTTTTGCCAGACGTACCAGATTATCAAGGATCAATTTGTTATCCGTTCCCATATACTCTTTGTGAATTTCCGGATCCATCACCTTGATATCATATAGAAATGTATTCACATACTGAAGAATCTTCTGAAACCTATCGTAAGGAACGTATCCACAAGTATCGATAGTCAGCGTCACATCCTGCCGTTTCAGTTCTTTTGCCAGCTCCAGGATATAATCGATATCCATAGCCATCACTTCTCCGCCGGACAAGGTAACTCCTCCGCCGGATTCCTCATAAAACATCTGATCCTTCATCAGCTCTTTGAGCAACTCTTTCACCGTATACTCCCGGCCGATGATCTCCCGGATTCCTGTAGGGCAAAAGTTTTCGCATTTACCGCAGAATGTACACGCATCTGAATTCCAGATGGGCCGTCCTTCTTCCATATGGATCGCACCGTTGGGACAGATAGCTGCGCAGGCTCCGCATCCGGTACATTTCTCCCGGTCGATCTGCATCTCTCTTTCAAACCTTTGCGTCTCCGGATTATGGCACCACCGGCATTTCAGCGGGCAACCCTTGAAGAACACGGTCGTACGTATTCCGTCTCCGTCATGAATGGAAAATTTCTGAATATTGGTTATATTTTTCATCCCATACTCCTGTACGTTTTTGCTAGTTCGAACCGTAGTTTGAACTATAGTCTAATCGTTAATCTAAATGTACTGCTTTGTTACAAAATTGTCAATAGGCAGGAGTACCATAAATCAATGACCATTTTAGGGCATAATTGCCAGAATCTAATTCCTTTTAATATCTATAGACATCATTTGCACCCAGTTTTCTGATGTGAAATCCGCAGATCACAATAGCTGAAACAATATGCCAACAATCAGAGTACAGCCAATATATTATTTTCTTGGCAATCCATCCTCCAGATCCTTTTTTGCTTCTGCCGGACATTCTCGAAGATAAATGAGATAATTATATGCTCCCAGCAGAGACAATGGGTAATGCCCATTTAGACGCTCTGCTGTAAATCCTTCCACACAAACCGCTCCCGTTTCCGACACAGGTTTCCCCGAAACGACAACTGACACAAACTCTCTGTAAATATCTTCCTCAGACTGAAGCTTTCTGATTGTCAAGACCGCCCTTTTTTCCGTCATTCTATACTGTGTTTTTAGAGTCTCAAGAACCTTTTTATCACAATTATTATATTCGTATGTCGCAGTTTCAATTTCACTGAGCAGTGGCAGCAAATTAATCTTTTCATCTTTTCCATAAGATACCGCAATCTCAGCCGCATCCCTTTCTCCACTTAATACGATTTCACACCCCTTATAAATGACAGTCAGATGCCATCTGCCAAAATCATCATCCCCAAAACAGCTCAAAAAATCTTTCAGAGAAGAAAAAGTTTCTCCAAATGAATCCTCGGTATACTTTTTATGCCATTTTATAGGGACACCGATTTCTTCGTGCTTCGCTTCGAGGTCCAATAACACAAGTCTGCAGCATTTTCCTGCCGCTAATGTATAGCAGATTATCAATCCTTTATTACCTTTAGACTCAGAATATGTTTCATTCAGGTCGTATCGTTCTATCATAGACAGATATCCTATACTTTTTGATAAAATTTTCATTATATTACCTCCATTTTCACTCCATAGTCCATCTCGACGTCTTTATCCGCAAAACGCAAATAAGAATCGTACACTTCTTTACTGCAATGGCTTCCCAATTTAACAACCGGTGTATACTTTATTGATTTAGCGGTTTTATATTCATTGAGCCGTTCTTTTATACAATTCTGCGTACTTAACGGGAATGCATCCCCATCGCATAGTTCAAATATTTGCTTGAGATTTCCCTGTTCGTCTGTTTCACATCTCAAAGATTTGAAATTGCCTTCTCCCACTGCATACATCCGTGCGATACCTTTCGGATCATTTTTATTATTGAGCCTTATTCCGCCAACTCTTACATCTGCTTGCTGAACTTCTATGAAAAATGGTTCATATTTTCCGGCTTTTATTTTCCCCTCAATATCCGCCGGCAAACGCTCCTGAGCAACCTGTTTTTCAAGAGTAAATTCTAACGATTCTCCACTCTGAGTAGTCCTGGAATTTGTATCATGTCCACTTGCATCGCTAATTCGAAGAACTAACACTTCACTGCGCATCTCTGTAAGTTTTTCTGTTTTTAATGTATCGTCACTGTTTAACAGAAATGAACTGTCAAACCAAATCTGTTCATCTGGATTCCTTTCATTAAATCGGTTAATTCTTGTCTGCAGTTTTTCGATTGCAGTCTTCCATTCTTGTTCACTTTCCAGATTTGTCAAACCGGAACTCGTTTTACTGTGAGCCAGGCATCCAAGAGCTACTTCATCAGCATTTACGCCAACATTTTCGATGATATCCCTGTCCCGCAATACATGCAATGCGGATTCGAGAGAATGGTCTTTTCTAAAGTGGTTTTCAAAGCCCTTATTCTCGAATTCCGCTATTGCTTTGGCTTTCTCCTCATCCATATTCAGCGTTGTCCCTGATCTATCTGCCTCTTTCTTCCTGTCTGCAAGAAATTCAGCAACATAACTGTCCCTGACATACTGATCTGACAAGTACGCCTCTCGTTCCGCTTCATAGTTCTCAGCCTCAATATTCCCATCCATGCCCGTATCATGATAAACAGCCATGACCTCAATTGTTCTTCTATTTATATTAGACGAATATAATCCATTATCTTGATCATTCCTAAGATGTTTTTCTAAGGCATCTGCTGATGCAAGGGATGAAATCCTGACTTTTTCAATATGACCGTCCGTAATATCATTATGTTCTTTGAATGCTTTTAAATCTAAGCTGTCCAGTTTTGTCCATACTTTCTGTCCAGTTTTATAATGTTTGTCTGCAGCCTCTTTAATTCTATTAAGTTCTCTGACCTCTAATGTTTCACGAATATGCATCTTGTCCTTGCGGACAAAATCTTCCGGAAAGTCAACAACATCCGCCTTTTCAAATACTGTACCTTTTTTCGGAGTATATGTGGTATAATTTATCTCTTCCCTACCCTGTTGATCCGGATGCTCGACATTTCCTTCATTCATCCTCTCAGAGCAAGCAGATATCTGATCTTTCACTGCCTGTGCATAAGCTCTCGCATCAGATTCTACGATCTGTTCCCGATATCCATAATAATCATCCTCCGGGTTTATATAATGATCAAAACTCTCTTTGAAATCCAGATCCCGTTCGTTTTCAAGCCTTTCTGCCCGCTCGTGCTGATACTTATGACGATACTCATGAGAAATTGTATCCGCAGTTTCCATCGCATCTCCCATGTTGTATTCATTGATGTAAATTGCATTCTGTTCGGCAGAATATCCTCCAAAATCGCTGAGATCCTTTCTATTATAATAAATAATCTTCGGATTATCCTCGATATTAAGAATTTCAGCATTATAATCCGCCAAACGTTCAATCGCCTGTTTTTGTTCCTGAATCGTCATCTGTTCCCAATCTTCCTGGTTAAAGGGAGCGAGAACCTCCTTTGTTTTTATTTCATCAACAAAATAATCTGTTTCTCCAGGAATATCAATTCCTTCATTTACTTCAGAAATAGGCGAATGTGGCTTAATTTCCTTCAAAGATTCATATTCGCCGCCAATCTCTTCTGTAATCAGTTTATTATTTTCATCCAGCTTTACAATGAAATATCCTATTTTGTCATAGTTTTCCCTCATCGCCACATATTCCGCGCTCAGCTGTTGACAGCGCGCATCATGTGCCGTCTCATACATGTTCATATTTCTAGAGCAGACATATTCTTCGATTTCATTCATTTTAGCATCCATCGCCTGCCTGACAGTCTGCTTTTCATCCGTAAGCTCTTTAATAATATTATTGCTGTCCTCTCTGACATTTGCCAGTTCCGATTTATCAGGTTTATGATCATAGTACTCCTGCTCATAGCGCTCCTGCAGGGAAACCGCTTCGCTAAGAGTGATCTCTGACGCCCTGACAGCATCTTCTCCTTTCCGAATCTGAGCATCGCGCAATTGAGTACTCTTCTGATCCAACATCTCTTGATTCTGTCTATACTGAACTATTTTTTCATCCAACTCATTTTTATAATCTTTAAGTTCGTTATAATTTTCCAGCGCTTCCTGGTATGCTTCCGTTCCCCTTGTTTTTGACATCACTTCTTCAAATCTCTTATTAACTTCATCAGAGACCTGATCTTTTTCCACTAATGCGGCTGATAAGTTTTCAGAATTTTCTTCACTCAAATCAGATAATTCATCTAATGATAGTTCCTCGTTTTCCAAAAGCAAATCCATTTTTTCTTCAAAACTCAACTTATCTGCATTATCTGTTTCCTCAGCTTCTTCTGTTTCCTCAGCTTCTTCCACTTTCTCCCTTCCTTCCAAACTTTCTTCAAAGGGTTCATCTACGGTTTCCGTTAATTCCGAAACTTCAATTTGTTTTGCATCATTTACTTCGAGATTCCCTTTTGTATCATCAACTTCCATAGATGACTCTTCTGGACTTTCATCTATCCCTTTTTCACAATTACTAAAGTCATCCTCTTCTGATAATTCCGAAAACTCTTCTTCTTTTTTTTCCACTGACGCCGTGCAGTCTTCATAATCGTCTTCTGATAATTCCGAAGACTCCGAAACCCTCTCATTTACTTCCCCTTTTTCAACCTCATCTACAGAACAATCCTCAAAATTCTCTGGCACTTCTTCTGTTTCACATGTTTCTTCGCTGATAACAATCCGTTCATTCACTTCTCCTGGCTGCTCCACAGATTGATTATTGCTTTCCAAATCGCATCCCATAATACCCTCCTGCAACACTGTTTCTTTATTTTTGTAAAACTCTTTAAATCTGCACTCATGTTCTTTACGTTTTTTTCTATTATAGTAAATAATAATTCGACAGACAATATACTGCTGAAGTTCCTAAGCTTTGCAAGTAAAATCATCTACTATCTTCTCTCTAGGAATGTTATACTAAAGGGAGCTCAAAAAGCGGAACCGAATATCTGTTCGACCATATAGAAGGAGGCTGAACAGATGAATTACAATCTGCAGAAAATCGTATCACTCACAACCAGAAATAACATTAAACTGGTTCCCCTGGCCTTTGAATATGTAAAAAGCTTCGCCGGCGGTATCGGCATGTCCAAAGAAAAAAATCGAAAACATTGCCTTTCTGACCCAGGAAGTACTGGAACGGCGGATGCTTAACGGTTACAAGGGTATCGGGGAAATCACTCTTCATGTCCTTATGGGGCTGGACCGAATTCAGGTGGAGATCGAAGACCGGGAAATTCCTTATTGGGTAGACATCCAGAATGAACGTCAAAACCATACGATCCGTCCGGACGAATTTTCCATAAAAAAATGGGTGCAGAAGCACAGCGCTTCTGCATGGCATTTTATCTGGAATCGGATATCAACATTCTGGTTTTCAAAAAGCAGGACGACGTACAAGAAGAGCTTCTGGATGAATCCTTCCAGGTTCGCCGGGTACAATCCGATGAAAAAGAGATCACTGAGATCATGCGGTGTATCTATTACAACTTCGGTTTCGACTATCCAAATTGCCGCATCTACGAGACTCCTCACTTAAGCAAACTTCTGGAATCCGGTAACCAGTGGTCCTATCTTGGCACGAGCGATCACGGACAGGCTCTGGGACGCGTGTCTCTGGCTTTTCACGATGAATTCCCTGGTATGCCTGAGATCGGTTCCCTGATGAGCAAGCAGTTCTGCCACGGCCGCAACGTGGCAGGGCGCATGGTGGAACAACTCTGCAAAGAAGCCCAAGATGCGGGCGTACCGGGAGCCTACGCGGGTCCTCGTCGCCTTTCATCCATTTTCACAGAAGATCTTCAACCGTCAGGGCTTCACGCCTGTGGGGATGATTCTTCATTATCTGCCGGCTAAAAACGCCTGGGATTACGCAGAAGGAAACCGGCGGATGGACATGTTCGTCTGCGCGAAAATGTTCCATGATCCGGACAAGAAGACCATATATGTCCCGGAAAAGCATCGGGAATTCGTAAGCGGAATCTATAAAAATCTGAATGTGGGCTGCGACAGCCGCACCTGTGCTCCTTCGGACACATTATCGGGAAATAGCGGGTACAGCGTCAGCCAGGACCAGAATCTTAAAATGGCTGAATTTCTGATTGACCATATCTCCGATGCCTTTGAAGAAGATCTGGCACAGACTATGGAGGATTTTTCCTGGCTGCGAAACCGGAGAATATATGATGCTGGGACATCTGATGGGAATCCCGATGGAATGGAACCGCTCTTGGCTTTAATATGAGAAAGGGATTCCGCAAAATCGTCTGACCGGATGATTTTGCGGAATCCCTTTCTCATTATGAAAATATGATTGTTTTATATATCATCGCTTTTTATTTCCAAATCTTCTTCATTTTTTAATTCAGAGTTTTCTTTACTTTTTTCAGTCTCTTCCAACTCAGTCTTATCCTGATTCTGCTTTGACGGGCGATGATTCTCCAGCATTTTATACTGTTCTCCATCCCAATAATCATCCAGACGTATCGGCATTGTGCCTACCATGTCATTCATTCTCTGATACAAATTATACATTCCCTGCTGAAGTTCGTTCATATTCTTCACATACTGCTCTATTTTATATTTTGCAGCCATAAGCTGAATTCCTTTTTCTTCCAGCTGTGAATTCATTCGCAATGCGATCTCACTCTTTCTTTGCTCCGCTTCCTTATCTGCCTCTTTTAAGATATTCGCAGCCTCCGCACGTGCTTCTTCGCGGATCATCTCTGCATTTTTATTCGCATCTTCCATGAGCTTTCTAACAACTTCATAGTCAAAAAATTCATCCATTCCATTTTGTTTTTGGTTCTCTTTCTGTTGTTTTAATAACTCTTCCTGGTGATGTATTTGTTTCTTCAGGTCTGCATTCTCTTTCCTCAGTTCAGAAGTCATCGCTTCCCATTTCTCATCCGCATCTTCTGATGCAGAGAACAGCTCGTTCCATTCCCCTTCCTGCATTTTTTCCAGGACTTCCCGCTCTTCTTTTAATTTGCTGTTTTCCGCTTCTTTTTCTTCCAACTGTCTGAGCAAATCTTCAATTTGTTTAACCAAAACCGGATCAGACTGATCAATAACAGACTCTTCATACTCTTCCACTTTCTTCAGCAATTCATTCTTTTCTTTTTGATGCAGAACTTTTATCGATTCAATCTCATGCTCCATATTCTGAATATACTCTTCGACATCCGCACTGTTTAACCCTCCGAATAGTTGTTTCCTAAACATATTGCTGTTCATCATCAATTACCTCCTTCGTCCCCATCATATGTATAAATAATTTGTATGTTATCTCTTTCCTTTGCATCCATCGCCAAAGTAAGAGATTCATCCTTATCAGGATCTATAATGCCAATTCCAATCTGATAGCCCTGACGGAATTCATCAGTAAACGGAACCTCTGCCTTTGTTTCTATCTGCTCTTGCGGAAGCAGTTCTGTAAGATTAATATCAAGAAGCTCCCAATACTTGAGGTCCCCTTTTTGGTTATAAACATACATCGTTACCGGCCAATCCCAATAAATCGGTGCCACCCCGGAATTTTCAAACACAAAACTCACCTGAATCGCCGACTTGGAAAACAGATATTCTGTCTGCATACTGGAAATATAATATCGATATCCCATTCTTTCGCGTATTGTCTCTGCCCCGCTGCTGTCCTTTAGCTTTCCTTCAGGACAGTTCGGACCAATAAAGGATATATGATCATCTTTTATCACGCTTAAAGTATCCACCAGATTTTCATCCAACAACTTCTCTATCGAATATAATCCGGTAAATTCACCCCCGCTGGGTGCAATCTTCCAAAAATCTTCCATCGGACTGTACGGAATGCTTTCTCCGGATGTTTCCATGCTTCCTCCGTTTATGATCCAGTCTCTCCATTCTTCTGTATCCTTTTCACTGCCG
The DNA here is from genome assembly GCA_949287925.1 of uncultured Lachnospiraceae bacterium. Taxonomy (GTDB): domain Bacteria; phylum Bacillota; class Clostridia; order Lachnospirales; family Lachnospiraceae; genus Merdimonas. The sequence continues at coordinate 22,332 of CASEIR010000045.1, read as the reverse complement.
ATCATATCGTTATACAATCCCATTTTTCCGTCTGAAGCCATCACGTAATTTCTGCGCATCAATAATCTGGCATTGTGAAAATGATCAGAATAATCAAGGGTATATTCCCAACATGTCTGCGCATCAGGCATAGGATCAAGTCCTTCATCGGTATTGGTATGCCACTCTCCCCAATGTCCCAGACTTCCAAGTTCTACATATGACACAAAATCGTCTTGATTACAGTAATCGGCCAAAGCCTCTATTGCCGCTTCATGTCGTTCCAGAAAATACTCATTCTCATAATTAGGGGAATATCCCGCGCCGTAAGAGGTTTGATAAAATTCCCCGTCCCGGGTCTTCTCATACAACCATTCCGGAATATCCTTATGCCCTTCTTCGCCAGGAATATCACAGACAAAGCGAAGTACTGCGTGTTTGTTTTTTTCCTTCCATTCCTCAATATGGAATACTTCTTCTATTGTATCTATATCGTATTCCCCTTGATTAGGCTCCCACATTGCCCAGGTGATTCCTATGTAAACAAGCTGAGAATCTCTGCACTCATCCACATTCTCTGCATTCGGCGCAAAACCGGTCAGAGGATTATCCAACGGCTTCTCGGATTCGGTATATGTAACCGTTCTGTTAAGCTGATAACGATAGGGCAAAATGTATCGCAACAATCCTGCAATAATAATTGCAAGAATCACAATCAGAATATATGGAGCCTTTGATCTTTTTTTATTTTCCATCCCGTTACCTATCCGTGATATTCTCCATTATACTGTATCAGTGAAACATCTTTTACTCCTTCAATTTCCCTGATCTGTTCCAAAAATAGTGTATTGTTATTTTTACAGATCAGTTCTACGGTAATCTCCGTCAATTTTCCTCGGAATGTTTTTGATTTCAACTGATGTTTTATTTTATGGAGCTTTCTGAGTATCTCATCTCCTGCCAGTTCTTCCTCGTAATGAGCTACCAGAATGTAAATCACGCCTTTCTTTTTCTTATTGTAAAAAATATGTACAACAAAAGTCATGATAATAATTGTAGCAACCGCCAAAAGATAAAGTCCAGCTCCCAGTGTAATTCCGACAGATATGGACCAGAATAAATACAGAAGATCCATCGGGTCTTTGATCGCTGTACGATAACGTACAATAGAAAGCGCACCGACCATACCAAGAGATATTACGATGTTACTACTGATTGCCAACGTAAGCATACAGCTTAATACCGTCATCCCCACCAGTGTAACAGCAAAAGAGTTGGAATACACGACCCCGCCAAAATAATGTCCATAGATTTTATATATAAAAATCCCCAACACTACCGAGAACAGCATTGCGATAACCGCTGTCACCACAAAATCCTGCGTTAACCCCTGGCTGCTTGAAAAAGACTCCCACACTGAATTTTTAAAATAATCCTGAAGATTCATATCCTTTTCCTCCTGTTTGTTTTTGAGATCCCCGCCATAAGATCCGTCATATGATGGGCCTGCTCGTAACATAATGTATACTTTGAAATTGCCGAAAACTGTTGTCCATCCATTGGAAGCAGTTTTTTTATTAGATCCGGAATCATTTCTGTAAATTTCACCTCCAGAACAGTCATTCCCGGATCAAGAACATAAAACGCTGTCAACTCCGGATCAAAAATATCATATCCTCCTACCGCTGCACGTACATCACTGTCAAAGGTAATCCTGACATCTCCATACTGATAAATAAGCGGTTCTCTTTCATAGTCTACGATAACTTTTGGTCTGTACAGGTTCACCATACACTCATAATAAAATTCCTTGCAAAGTGCGGATTCTTTTTCCATCAAAAACAGATAGTCTCCCACCAGAATTTTTTCAAATTCTTCTCTCGTCAGATTCGCTGAATCTTTATGTATATAGCTACCCCATTTCTTTTTCCTTTCCAATTTTATACTGGAATCACTATAATCATAAATACGTACTCTCCATTTTTTTCGGTCATCCACCCCCATCATCTTCTGCTCGTACGAAGAGTCCCAGTAATCATCGAAATACAGACTTCGAATCGTATACTTCCCGTTTTTTGCATAGGGATCCACTTCCATAAATGGCATCAGTCTTCTCTTCAAATTCTCTGCCTCCCAGAGAGATATATAGTACTTCCATTCATTCCGATAAGTGGACATTTTCCTGTTGCTTTCTGACATCATCACTCATCCTCTCCGTAGATAACCGGTTCTACACTTCCATCTGTATGCACATAGAAACATAGTGTACTATAAACATTTGTCCCTGCCTCTGTCCGGTAATATTCATATGCATCCTGCTCCAACGCCCCATCCGAAGACCTTACCCGGATAAAATACTGTCCCGGCTCAAGGGTATCCACTGTCATGCTGGTATCAGATGTGGATGTGTTTACGATACAATTCTGGAATGTAAATTCTTTTGCCAATTCCACCGTATATGTGATTTTTTCTCCCTGATATGAATAAGACGGTTCCCAGGAAAGTTCTGTTTTTCCTTCTTTCGGCTGAGGTGTGTCTATGTGAAACGGCCAGGGGCCGTTCAGGCTTTCTTGATATAACCGGAAGTTTTCTTCCACTTCAGACGGCATTTCCGATAACAACATCTTATAATTTTCACTTGTTACTCTCGCATAGTTGACATCCGGAAGCTGATACAGATACTCTTCAGTAGCTTCCTGGTATTTCTTAATTTCTTTTTTGAGACTGTCTTCATTCAAAACATCGGCATATAATTGTCTTACTACCTGATCAAATTCGTTTCTTAAAGATTCGCTTTTGAAAATTCGCTGGAATAAAACTCCCTGGATATACGGGAAGAACCCTTCGTTCCAGGATCTGGAATACGCGGTGTCCCGCATGCTTTCATAACCTTCTTCGAGAATGGAATCATTATCCCAGGATATAAAATACCACCGGTCAACCCCCCTTGGACTGTATATATAATAATTCCCATTCATCACATCTTTATTTCCGAGGAGCATATGAAATGCCATCCAATGAAACAAATTTCCTTTTTCGAAGTATGTGTCTACTACTTCCTCAATATCTGTATTTTCATCATTCACTGCCGTAAGCATATCTATCAGTTTCTGATGATCTTCATCCCCTTTGATCTCCAAATACTGTTCAAAATCACCCTGATTGAAATTCGCGTCTGTAGAAAGACGAATACTATCTTCGTGCCGCTTCCAATCGAAATTTCCAACCTGATACAACTGTCCGTCGTTATCCAGCCCTCTGTTTTTTAAATATGCTCCGTTAATCTGTTCTACCTGCGTATAAAAACCATAGTCGCGGAATAGTCCATCTTCTCCTTCTGATTTATCTTTAACATATAAATGTACGAAAGAAGTCCGGCAACTGAGCATACCGGGAATGTCCTGCATCAGAGAATAGGCCATTCTATTCTTAAACCTAACCGGATCGGCCTGATGTTTATTCAGGCAGACCACCTTCTGATCCTCCCATTTCCCGGAACCGGATTTTATCTCAATTCGATAGCTTTTCTGCTGTTGTTCAGAAGCTCCAGCCCCCCGTAGCTGAACCGTTGCATTTGGATTCCGGTCGTCATAACCGAATTCTCCTTTCACAGGTCCTTCTTCATCTCCAATCTGCAGTACAGCCTCACATTTATAAGCTTCAATTCCTTTTTCTTCATAGTAAGACAGCGGATAGCCATTTATCTCTTCCCATGTATGATCCGTTCCGTCATCCTTATTTCCCATTCCGACCGTCAGATACATGGTGATGATTTCGTTATTCTCGTCTTCATATAAGCTGTCCTTATCTTCAACCGTATAATCCGAGGAACTGTTTCCAGTTGTTTCATAAGTCTCATCTAGACTGACAAGTGACGTGCTTCCTCCACTGCAGCCTGTCACCACTGCCGCTGCGAGAATAACCAATCCGGCCAGCCATCCTATCCTGCTTCTCATATCACTTTTCCCTTTCTTTTTCATATGGATGTTACTCTTCATCTATACTTTCTGTAATCGTTCCGTCTGCATTTACTATGAAATCTTTAGCTCCATATATCTTTCCCAATCCTGATACGCTACAATAGTCAAAACAATCTTGCACATATCCCGACTCATTGGTCGCACGGACTCTGATATAATAGGTTCCCGGTTCCAGATGGTCAAACTCTGCTTCCGGTATCCGCAAATTCGTCTGATGAGAGATTACATCTGTAAAATTGTAGTCTCTCGCCAGCCAGAATTCATATGTAATGTCTTCCCCATCCGAATCATAGGAAATATCCCAGATGACATCCATCTTTCCATCAGATGTTTCTGTCGGAATCGATACAAAAAACGGCCACGGTTTTTCCAGACTCGTCAGGAAATACTGGTAATTCTCCTCAATCTCGCCTGGCATACTGGCAATGATCTGGTTAAAACTCCCTTCATCCATCGGGGCATTCGCCAGATCTGGCATACTATAAAGATACGGTCTCACCACACTTGCGTATGAATCAACCATGGCTTTCACCTTGTCATAGTTCAGATAATTCTCTCTCAGATCCTCAACAGCCGCTTTCAATTGTTCTCTGTATTTCTCTTCCTTAAAAATCCGATTAAACAATTCAATATGCAGGAACTGAGTCATTCCCTGTTCCCACGATAATCCCTCACTGTAATTCCCTTCCATCCTATGAGCTGTTCTTGTAAATGAAGCGTCATTGTCCCAGGATATAAAATACCACTTTTCAGAATTAAGAGGACTATATATATAATAGTTACGGGATCCCACATCATAATTTCCAATCAAAATCTGAAACGCCATCCAATCACACATATTTTCCATATCAAAATGTTTATCTACAACTTCATCTATTGGGATCGAATAATCATTGATTTCTTCAATTGTCCTAATTAATTTTGAATGATCATCGTTTCCTTTTATTTCAATATATTCTTCAAATGTCTTCTCATCATAGTTCTCATCAGTCTTTAGGGTAATTGCCTCATAATCATACCATTCAAAAAAGTTAATTTTATATAAATGACCTCGGTTATCTAGCCCATGACTTTTCAGGTATGTCTTATTGATCTGTTCTACCTGCGTATAGAGGCCATAATCTTCAAATACTCCGCTTCCACCTTCTGTATTATCTTTTACATATAGATGTACGAATTGTGTCCTGGCGCCGATCATCTCAGGAATGTCTTTCATCAGATCATAAGCCAGTTTATTTCGAATTCTTGAATGATCCCCGATATGCTTGTTGAGCGCTATGGTACGCTGTCCTCTCCATTCTCCCATACCATCTTTAATCCGGATTTTATAGTTCTTCTGCACTCTTCTGGATGAAGTCTGTCCTCTGATCTGCACAGCCGCATTGGGCGTTGTATCATCATAGCCAAATTCTCCCGCAACAGGCCCGTTTTCATCTCCGATTTGCAAAATTGCCTCACAGTTATAACGATCCAGGTTATTGTCCTCATAATAATAAGTTGAATATTGATTAATCTCGCTCCAGGTATGGTTTGTGTTATCTGAAGCGTTTCCCTGCTGTACGGTCAGGTACATCGTTACAATCGAAGTTTCATCATCCTGTGCATAGATAGATTTGTCTTCTCTGCCAGCATATGAATCTTCAGATATCTCCTCCTTCTCCACATATGTGCCCTTAACCTCTTCTTTCTGAGCCTCTTCTTTCTCCATACTTCCTTCAGGCACACTACAGCCAACGAGACTCAAAACAAGCAGCAATGATATAATTCCAGAAGATAATCTTTTTTTCTTCCATTTCTTCTTCTCTTTCTCCGCCTTTTTCTGATCTCTTCTGTCAAGATAATTACAAAGCATAGCAAACGCCCCTTTCTCAGAGTTAGGCACAATAGATTTTTTACATAGGAGGAAATAAGGCAGTTTCCTAGTATACCACTCCAGACGAAGCCAGACAATAAAATAAAACAAAATCCCACCCAGCAAAAAGCCCATACCAAAAAACCGGACAGATCCATAAAGGTTCTGTAATATCGTAGCAACGATACTGACTACCGCAAACGCCATCGTACCCAGCAGAGCGCCAATATAATCTTCAAAATACAGTAAAATCAACATAATGGAATTGCTGACCGCATACACACCATATCCGGCACATAAAAAGCGGAAAATACCAATGGAAATATCTGTAAATCCCATTGGAAGCCATTCAAGAATATAGCTTCCAAGTACTACGAACAAGATAGTAGTAACCAGCTGTTTATGTCCTCCAAATGTCAATTCTTGTTTGAGGATTGACAGCATTTCCGTTTCTGCCTGCTCAATATCACGGATCGATCCATTATCATTAAAAAGACTATAATAATTCCTATATGCAGGATAGAAACGCACCTCTACCGATGTCACAAAATTGATCGTCGTTATTAAGATAGAAAAAAAGGCAAACAATGCAGGCACATCGTGCGCAGGCGCTCCGTAAAAAAGTCCCTCCACCTGTACCTGAAGCGGCCCGAAGTACATAATTACCAGATGAGCAAACAGCCCCAGATTGATGAATCCTCCGGTAAATGCCAGAGATCTGTACCTGTCAAACCACCTAAGAAACGCATATTTACTTCCGTCATTTTTCGGGAAATAATTTAGCAGCAGTTTATAATACCACACCATCATAATCCCATATGCGATAATCACGCAGCACATCATTGTAAGGATTGTCGCTTTTCCAATGATAACCAGAATCAATGCACATAAAAAACCTATCATCAAAGAAGTCAGAAATGCAAGAACGATTCCCTGGTAATCCTTTAACGCCGTCATATAGACCATTTGCATCCATACCACGATCAGTATGCCCGAAAACATAAGGCAGGCCAACTGGTATATAAAAGAAACACCGGAAAAATGAAGGAAAATGCCATACAATACCATTCCTATCACAAGCATAATGGAGCAGCTTCCGTAGAAAGACGGCATAATCTTATCCAATCTTTCTTCATAAAGCATATCCGATACATATCTGGTCGTAACCATATTGAACCAACTGGTAACTGTCAAGGACACCAGGAGACTGTAGGTCAGCATACAGTTCATAAGCTCTCTGTCATGAGCGGACATTCCTGCAATTCTCGCCACCAGACTCATCCCCGCAAGCATAATTACTCCCAGTATCATTGGTCCAGCACAGATAATCCCGGCATAACCATAAGCCCTGCATAGGGAAAAGACGCCCTTTTTACTGAATAATCTTTTTAAACTGAATCCGATTCCTGCCATTGTTTCATTACCTCTTCATATAACTGCTGATAGTTGTTGATCATATCCTCATGCCGGAAATATCTTTCCACACGTTCTTTCCCAATCATCCCCATCTCAAAGCATTCCCTCTGATGTGTACACAAAAACTCCATAGCATCTGCCATTGCCTCTTTGTACATAGGCGGAACACAATATCCCGCCTGTCCCAGCGTATCTCCGGTCATTCCTCCAATCAGCTGTTTGCAGCATCCTACATCCGTCACTACACAGGGACGCCCGGCGGCAAATGATTCCAGCACTGCCAGCGGCTGACCTTCCGAGATACTCGTCAGAAGCGTAAAATCAAAATTTTCCATATATTCCAAGACATTAACCGGACCCGTGAATATTACTTCCTCATCCCCAAGGCCCAGCTGCCTTTTAAGCGCATAACACTCTTGAGCATATTCTTCATCGTCTTCCGGTCCGCAGATATGAAGTCTGACATTGGAAATTCTGGACTTCAATTCTGCAAAAGCATACAACATGGTTTTTACATCTTTGATCGGCGCAATCCGAAGAACCGCGCCAATATCCACATACCCATTTTCTTTTTTCATCGGGATATTACAGAATCTTTCAAAATGAATCCCGTTTGTTATATATCTACACTTATCCGGCTCGCATCCCATCTCAATCTGCATCTCTCTGGCTTTGTCAAACAAGCTGGTAATTGCCGTTGCCTTATTATATGCCCCGTTGGACAACATAAAGAAAAAACGTACCCAAAACCTCTTAAAAGCTGGAATTACCCATTTTGCCCGGATAATTTCTTCTTCTCGTTCGCGAGTATAGATTCCATGTTCTGTAATAATAAAGGGCGCATTATAAACATAAGAGCCTAATCTTGCCAGTATCCCCGCATACCCAGTTGCAATTGAATGATATACATCCGCCTTTGGTACATCTGACTGTATCACATACAGCAGAGGAAGAAGCATAGAACGAATCGTATGAAACAAATCTGAAAAACTAGTGTAGGGATATTCTTCCCTACAGATCGTAGTCAGAATTTCAAGGAAATCCTGACTCATCAGAAATGCGATCGGAGATACTTTCTTATCATGATACATCTGAAATAACAGTTCCCAGTCCGGACATCCGCAGTTCACACATTCCCTCAGTGCTTCTAACTCTTTTTCATTAAATTTATATGACCCTTTCAAATAAGGCATCCTTAAAGCTTCATCCAGAAAAATCTCTCGTATTTCTACTACATTCTCCGGCAGTTCATATTTGTACTGCCCCTGTTGTTTTGCGTCTGCCCCTATTGCCCAGATTACAAATTCATGCTGCGGCATAGCTTTCATATACTGATGAATCCAAGTGGAGACGCCTCCCGTCACATAAGGATAACAACCTTCCAAAATAACACATATTCTCACGATTTCACCTTCTTCCGGATCGACACATGATCCTTTTCCGCCTTCAGCAAATATAGATCGCCAGACAGCTTTTCCATCGTTGCTCCCTGAACCCCGTCCTCTATATCCGGTTCCCATTCATTAAATCTCATAATCATCCACGCCTCATCCTGGAAATTTTCAAGACTAAGTTCGATTCCTTTTTCTGTATTGGTTTTCTCCATATCCAGATAATAATACCTTTGTACTGCCGCTGCCAGTTCACTTCCGCTGTGATGACGCAATTCGGGCGCCGCGGACTCGATCCATTTCTGATAATTTTCCAGAGATTCTATCATTGCTTCCCAGCCTGCATCTGCTCCGGCATCCGGATTCAGCACATCAGTCGGTGAAATCGTATGTGTATTGACAAAATGCATATTCAACTCTGAAAGAGCGACCAGCTCCTGTTCTTCTTTTACAAGGCTTCCTGATGTGATTCTGGGCGTCATAATCATACCATCCCTGTTCACTTCAAATTCCTGACTCTGGGCATACCCATATCCTTGATAAAGTCCGGCCACGACTTTAATTCCCGGCAATGAATTTTTTAATGCACGCATTCCGGATTCTGATAAAATCCCATACGGCGGAGTATACACTGACATCTCTGCGTCATCTATTTCCTGTAGAAATCTTTGCGTTTCCTGGAGCGCCTCTTCTATATTATTTAGAGAACTCCAGTACTGTAACTGCATATCTTCCTCATATCCGTCAGGATACAATTCTGAATCCGAAGGCTGCAGATTATCGCTGCGTACACACAACGGCTGCTGATTATAACCATAAAGCCCTACTTCGCCTCCAGTTTCCTGGAAGAGAGATATAAAATATTCATAACGATTAGAATTTGCTCTTGATTCATAAGGTGGATCTACATCCCCGTCGTTATTTTCCTGAAGAGTTCCGGTAAATGCAACCCCATACTCTCTGGCAAGTTCCATCAGATCATTGGTCCATTCTCTGATATAAAACGTATGCAGATCCATACCGTCGCCATATTCCTCTGTAAGATAAACATTCTCTCCTGAAGGAACCGGAAACGGAACTCCGTCCAAATAAAAGGCAGAACTGTTTATTACCGGCCAAATACAATAATCACCCAACAGACTATATGCTGCTGCATATATCCCCCTATAGGATTTATCATACCTTCCAAGATTCACTACCACCATCTGCCCTTCTCCAGCATCCTTTTTCCATAGAAGCGGTATTTCCCTCTCATCATTTGTGGTCATGAATACATCGCAATCCTTCGATACCGAAACCGCAATCGCCGATTCATAGGCATCCGGTATTTCATATGTAGCGTCTTCTCCCATCAGCATGAATCCATCCTTAAGACGGAACCCTGATACGTTATAATATGTAACGCCATTACTGGTCACACCCATCTTAGTGCTCATCCAGTTATACATTGTTCCCGCTGTCGGCACCTGAGCAATCATCAGCAATCCGCCGTTTTCCGCCCAATCTGTCAGTTCCAGCAACTGACTGCTGTTCTCCCTGTAGTCGGTATATCCCACAATCACTTTATCAAACTGCTCCAGATCTGTTTCTTTTCCTTCTGCAGCATCGATTTCCGTATATTCTACCTGCATATCCTGTAGGATTCTAGGCATCTGCTCATGAAAAAGAACGGAATTTTCATCCCGGCTGTCCCAGATATACAGGCATTCTTTCCCCTCAACCCCGTTTTCCTGTTTCTTTGACGTAAACATATCGTTATCCAAAATTTGCAGCCCATGATTGGATATACTTTCGGACAGGAAAAAATCTCTTCCCAACAGAGCTACTGTCAGCAGTAAAAATACAATCAGTATTATTATTATCGGAATATACCAGACACGTTTTTTTCCCATTGTCCACCTCTTCTCGTTCGATACACTTCTCTTAACCAATTTTAATTTTGATATCTGAAGCTTCTGCTTTCAGAAGATATAAATCCCCCTTAAGCTTTTCAAGGGTTCCCCCTTCAATCTCTTCCGGAGTGCCGGAATTTACCCGAAGCATCATCCACGCCTCATCTTTGAATCCCTCCAACTCTATCTCAAGCTCTGAATCTGTCTCTGTTCTCTTCACCTGCAGGTTGTCGTATACCTGAACAGCTCCAGCCAGCTCCGTACCAGTCAGATTCCGGATGGGGCCTGCCGAATCATACAGCCACTTCATATAATCGGACAGATTCGTATACAAGGTTTCCCATCCTATCTTCGCCCCTCTTTCCTCATCCAATACATCATCCGGATGCTGGAAATGTGTATTTACATAATGAAAATTCAATTCAGAAAGCGCCGCCATATAAGAATCCGCTTCCAATAAATATCCAGATACGATTCTGGGCGTTTCTACAATCCCATCATCTGATACTTCAAATTCCTGAATATAAGCCACTCCTCCTGGAAGATATAAACTTGCTATCGCAACCAGTTCCGGAAACTCTTTTGAAAGCATCTCCCGGCCTTCTTCAGAAAGAATGTTGGAAGGCGGTACATACACCCGAAACTCTTCTTCCGGAAATATTGTCTGACAGAACGCTTTCAATTCCTGTATAGATTCTTTCATATCTTCGTAACTTTCCCACAAGTGATATGAATCAATCTCCCCCTTAAAATCAAACCCTACCAAGCATAGAGGCATATGATTGTAACCATGAAATCCGAGTTCTCCTCCCTGACGCAAAAGCATATTTCCAAAATAACGGTATCTCTGAACATCGTTATTTCTCTCAAAAGGTGCTTCAACATCATCGGAATACTGTTCAATTACCAAACCTGTATATCGAAGATCATACTGCTCACCCAAGTCATAAATATCATTCCACCAAACCTGGATATAGAATTCTTCTATGGTCATTCCGTAGTCATTGGAAATATATTTGCTGCTCCCTCCCGGAATTGGAGATGGAAAATCGTCTATATAGAAAGTAGAAGAATTGATCACCGGATATACGCAGGTATCTCCAAGCAAACTATAGGAGGCTGAATAAAATCCCCGATAGTCTTTGGTCAAAAATCCCAGGTTATCGAATACAATTTTCCCTTTTCCGACATCTCTGCTCCAGACCAGCGGCACAGCGTATTCCCCTGTAGACTCTATATGGACCGTACAATCCTGCTTCAAAGCTACTGACAAAGAAGATTCAAAAGGCGAAGTAATTCCAAACTCCCTGTCACCTCCAAGCATAAAATCATCGTTGATACGTATAGCTTCTATTACCTCCATATTATTTCCGATTTCTTCAATCCCAAGGGTCTGCTCAAACAGCTGGAAATATCCATTTGTATTCGGCGGGAACGGTACCATTAAACCTCCGCCCTCATTTACCCAATCTATCAACGTCAAAATCTGATCATCCAACAAATCCCAGTTTGACATTGAAAGAACAATTTTATCATAATCATCAAAATTAATCTGGTCCGACTGTTTCCCCTCATATATATCAAACGGTATTTTCATCTGGGTCAGAACTGCGACCATCATTTCTTTCCCCATAGTCCCGTATTCTCCGTCATCCTCCCAAAGGATGAGACATTCCGCATCCTGCTTCGTTGTCGCGGAGCTTACGGGCGTAAATTCCCCCGCATTATCCGAGGGTTCCAGCAGTCGTTCCTGTTTTTCATAAGATACATTTTTCTGAACTATATAAAGAAGTACCGTAAGCACAAGAAAAGCAAAAATGATAGACTGCATTTTACCAAATCGAAATTTCCAATTTCTTTTCTTTTTTATTTCCACCATCATTCTCCCTGATTTTTTTGCCAGAAACGAACTGCCTGTCTTCCTTCCGGACTCATATGAATTCGTTTCCTTTCAATCATTTCAATTGTTCTGTCAATACCAGCTCTGTTTCGGATTGCAGAATAGTATTTCAGAAGCAGAAGGTATCCCGCCTCATTTTTGTCCCACAATTCAAGTATTTTTCTTATTTCTTCGTTTACTATTTCATATTCGCCAATTTGCAGGTCTACCTCTGTTTTTTGACGCATCAAAGAAAGATCGTCTCCTGTTTCTATCAATTTTCTTTCCAATAAATCACTATATGTACGTAATTTTACAGTACGCTCACGGCCCTCCGGAATTCCACTGGCAAGATATTTGTTTAAAAGGTCCAGATAATCATCCAGCAGATTTACGGAATTAGGATCTTTTTCCATTTTCCAGTCCATCTCTTGAAATCTCAAATCATAATCTTTTTGCAGCTCAGTCAATGCTGTAACCGCATAATGAACCACTTCCGTATCGTCGTTCATCCTGGCTTCCTTCAATTGCTTAACATAATCGTCCAAATTGCCATACATGACTTCCATCATCAATTCACGCCGGGTAACCGGCTCATTAATAACAAATGCCTCTTCCAAAGGCACAACCCTGCTTTCTGTCGGGTCTTCGTCCATAATAATACTTCTGTGAATCTCATCGTTAATCTTCAGCTTTTCGATACCGACTTCTTCATTAATTTCCTGTTTTCCTCTGGTCCGCAATTCCAGAACCACCATACAGCACAGTCCCCATACCGGAACAAGCACAATAATAGGCATAATCAGTCTTGAAGCCCTCAGAACTGACAGTCTCATCAAAATATACACAACAATACATATTAAAATATGAATACCTAAAAGAATAATCCCCACTTTTTTCCTGCCTTTATCCCATTTCATCCACTACATTATATTTTAATCCGCTTTCTTCCAATCTTCGCCCTACAATCTGGAAATTATCCAGATTCATCTGCACAAGAAGCAGATATATCTTCTCCGAATCATCCATTCCCAATACATCTGTCGCCCTGATTAATCCGTTTAGTTTTTCCTCAACTAAAGTTTTATTTCTATCTTGGAATCTCAACAGAACATAATCTGCCACTCCTGCTTCTCTCATATCTTCCTGCACTTCCACAAGCTGACGGAACCTTTCAGGAACAATAATATGCGTATCTTTATAATATATTTCCCTCTCAGCAAGGCGTTCATATTCTACCGCACGCAGAAAAGATGTTTGTACCAGACCGCACAGAATCCGAAATATATTAATGTAATGCATATTATACTGTCCAACTTCTGCCTCCTGTATCGTAATCAGAAGCGCCACATTCCCATCATTGGAAATCCCACAGGCATACATCGGAAGTTCTGGATCAAAGTCTTCATTTCTCCATACCTGCCCTTTTTTCACAGTTTCATAGATTTCCTGATAGTTTTCTATTCTGATGGATTTGGTCAGGCGCATAAGCATACGATTGGAACATACGACGAGACGTCCGAATTTCTGCCAGGAATCTAAAGTATAAATCGCAATAGTATGGTTTTCCAGGATGTTCTCCAGTACCTTAAGTCCCTCAAAGAAGATACTGTCCGGCAACATGGTATCCAGCTTCTGCACCGCATCAAAAATCTTTCCAAAGCTATCCTGAAAACCAAGGATCTGTCTCTTGAACTCTCCCTTATTTTCAACCGCGCCATGATAGACATCATTAAGAAACAGATATTTGTCACGCAGAAGAGAATATTCTCTCTTCTGAAAAACGATCGCATCTGTTCTTTTGTTGCTGATATACCCTGTAATGGAGCCGATCATCAGGTACGCTACAAAAGGAATCCAGTTTTCAACGTTATAAAACAACAATGTTCCGCCGATTCCTATCAGTGCATATTGCCGAACAAGCACCGCACACTCCAAAAGCGCCGCAAGCATTCCCATACGCATCCCATGAATAGTACCCATAATAACAATATACAACAGCCGAACATCCACAAAACGAAAATAAATGGAATCAGCCGTGTATTGACTGATCAATTCAGCCACTGCAAATATCACTAACAATTCTATATATTTATAAGCGCCTTTTCCGGCTTTTTCTGCCAGTTTCAGCAGTTTCGCTCCTATTCCGCCTTTCTTTCCTGCAACTTCTCTAAGAAAAACCCGGTAGAACTTCCCCACATCTTCCATCACATTGTCCATGGGTATAAAACCATACTGTCTTCTTACTTGAACAGGATATTCTGGAATATCAGCTGTATAAGGATAATTCTCATATATTACTTTAATATTTGCATCGGTTATCTTCAATAATTCTTCCAGCTCACCATATGTATACCGATATCCCGTACTTACATTATACGCGCCACTTTCATCTTCTGTTTCATTCGTTATCTGTATCAGCAGAGCGGTCAAATCGCTAAAAGACAAAAATTCAATCGGGTCGCCTGCATGATAAGGAAACAGAATTTTTTCATTTTGATAGATATTATGAAAAATCTGGCCAAGAAAGTTTTTATCATTGATCTCATCAGCCAAATAAGGAAGCCTTAGAAGGACGCAGCAAAGTTTACTCCGTTCCATAAAATACCGGCACATCTCCTCCATTTGTGCCGCGCCAAAATTACGGCTGCTAGAGTATTCTTTTTTCAGAATCTCTCCCTGCTTTCCATATTGAATCACGTAATTCTGACTTTCAAATGTTGATAAAACAATTAATTTATCCACCCGAGACCTGTTACATTCCAGCATTACCTTTTCCAGCTGTTGGACTTCTCCGAACAAGCCTTCTCCTCCGTCTGCATAACCGCTGACAAAGTAGACTGCCTGAAAACTATAGACATCATATAACTGTCGAAATTGCTCCTCCTGTGGATTTGTATGATAAACAATAATTTTCTTATGTTTCGTTTTCAGAGATATATCTCCCGCAATAACCACCTGATATTCTTCCGCAAGGTGCATAAGCGCATTTTCTGTAAACAACTGCGTATTACCGCAGATTAAAATTGATGCCATGAATCCTCCTCACCACCTAAATACATGTCAAAAACCACCCTTTATTGCAGATCTTGTTCTACATCTCGCCTTCGTGGTTTCCAATCATCTGTTTTTTCTCTTTAATGAATAGTTTCAACGATACACGAATTACATCCAGCTGTAATTTCAGATATTCTTCATCTTCATACAATGCATAATGCACACATGCACGAACAAAAATATTAATCATGCCATGTACAAATTCTTTCGACATATTAAGCTTCTGGGAAAGCTGTTTCGCATATTCCCCATAACGAACGTTTACTCCCCGAAAAAAATCTTTGCCTTGCTCCAAATACCGGGGACTGGCATACACCTGATACATAAAACGGTACTTCGTCCCATGCAGTTTAGCGGTTAAATAAGGCATCTCTTGCAAAAAGCCCTCAATCGCCTCAAAATTTTCCGGAGCCTCTCTCATAAAATCATTCTCAACCTTGGCCATACAGTGCGCGGTAGCTTCAACAATCAAATTATCCTTTGATCCAAAATAATAAATCAATGCGCCATTCGTCACCCCGCAAGCATCCGCCAGTTTCTGAAGACTGGTATTTTCAAGTCCATGTTCACAAAACGTTTCAAAACAACGCTCTAAAAACTCCGTTCTGCGTTCCATCCCACGATTGAAATCCACCTCTCTACCCTCCTCATATATTTTACTGATCAAACAGTAAATTCATATCCAAAAAACATACTCCACTTTCTATCCATCTGTGGAGTATGTTTCTGACTTTCTATTAAATCTGAAAAACGTGTAGCCAGAAAGCCTGTATCTATCCGCCTCTTCTGCCTCTTCTCTCTGTTTTTTCTCCCAATTAAGCCTCATTAAAATTCACATTATCCAAATATAGACTTGTTATCAAAAGCAGTCAACAGTTCTATTATATACATCTTTCTTTTTCTTATAATATTACTATACTGTATATTCCAGATTATTGTCAATAAAATTAAGCTTTTCATATGGAATTGGGTAAATTTCCTTCCCCATGGAAAATCAATTAATAAGGTTCACCGAATACGAACTCTTGGGAGTCTGTTTCCTGTTTTTGGATATGCCTCTCCTTTCTTATTCCGCATACCGGACCCGGTCAATGAGACTCATCTTCCGGAAGTTCCAGGACACCGCATAGGTGAGTATCATCTGTATCACCGCCACGGCAACCGCCAGAATCACTGCCGGGATCACCGGGAAATGATATACCGTAATATTCATCATATGTTCCGCTTTCGCATAAAGAAACACTCCGTATCCCGCCAGGCTTCCTATTCCCAGGGAAACCATCAGCGTTCCTGCCGTATAAAAAAGACCTTCCAGCTGCATCATGCGAACCAGCTGCTTCTGGGACATTCCGATGGCCTGGATAATTCCAAGCTCCCGCCGCCGGGTATAGATACTGTTGATCATGGTGTTGATCAGGTTCATGACTCCTACCGCTCCCAGGATGATGAGAAAAGCATAACCCAGAACCATCATGATCGTAGTAGCCGTCTCCCAGTTTTCCAGATGCTTTTCATAGCTGTCGCTTGCCAGATATGGATCTCCCTTCGCCAGATTCTCCAGCGCTGTTAAAGCTTCCTGCCTTTCTTCTTTGTTCAGGCCTTTCTCCAGCCAGATCACACAGGTATCATTCAGATTGGCGTCGGTAAGTTCGTCCAACACAGAGGCGGGAAGCAGAAAGTTCGCCCAGGATATGGCATTGGAATAGTCTCCGACTGCAGCAATTTCAAAGGTTTTCTCCACCGTTCCAGCCGGCGTATCCAGCTCCATCCGCACTGCGTCCCCCTGTTTAAGTTCCGGGAACCAGCGCAGCATGTCGGATGACATCAGGATCTTATCTCCTTCCTGTAGTTCCCCATAGGTTATCTGCCCTTGTACCTGACAGTCTTGCATTATCTTCTGATAGGATTCATCCAGTCCCTGAATGCTGGCTCTTGTAATCTCCCGTTCCGGATCCAGATCCGCCAGCGTTCCGGTAAGATAGGTTTTCACCTTCACCTCTTCCACACCATCCACCGCCCGGACTCTTTCCAGAAATTCTTCACTCAAAGGATTCTCCTGCATCAGATTCACCCAGGACCGGTCCGGATTCATCTTATCTCCTTCCCAGCTGTCCACATTGATTTGAAAATCTCCCTCAAATTCCTGTCTCGCCAGTTCTTTTGGTTCTGCGCAGCTTAATACCGTAGCCACCATCATAAAAAGGATTCCTACAACCCCCAGTGTGACAACCGTAAGTACCGACCTTTTCTTATTCCTGGACAGATTGGATCTGGTCAGCCTGGTAAGGCTCATCTCCGAAAACCCTTTTCTCTTCTTTTTCTTATCGCTTTGTTCTCCCTGATACCGCATGGCTTCCACAGGAGATATCTTCGCCGCCGTCCGCATGGGTTTTACCAGAGACAAATATACGGTAATAAGTACCGTAACAGCCGTCAGAAGATAGATCCACCAGAACCGGATCTGCACCTCTCCATTCTCCAGCATCTCCGTACAGATCCGGTTCAGCTCCATGGCTGCCGCATTGGTATTCGCTCCCTCCTCAGCCAGCCGGTGAATCCAGAGGATAACCGGTTCTGCCAACAAACTTCCGATTCCAAGTCCAAGAGGCAGAGCAGCCGCCATTACCAGAATCCCCTCCCGGAATACAATCTGCCTGATCTGCCGTCTGGTGGCGCCCATAGCTTTCAGTTTGCCATACTCCTGAACCTTGGGAATCATGGAAACATAATAAATACTGTAAATTGTCAGGATTCCTGCAGCCATCACTACCAGAACAATACAGGCCATCACCACAAAGGTAGCCGGATCTGTATAATTTGCCATCAGATAATCCGTATTCAGAACGATATTATCCTTCGCCACCTCAAAGTCTGCCCCCATCTGCTTCACCTTTTGTTCAATGGCGTCAGTAGTAAGAATATTCTTCCCCACATCTTTCAGATGGAACATCACCCGGTATTCCCGTGCGTCTGCCGGGACGGTTTCCTCCAAAAACTCCCTGGACACCAGCACGGAATACATCTTTTTCTCTTCATCTGTATCTGCATCTAAAAAGCCACTGATCCGAAAGGTATCTTCCCTCTGGAATCCCAGTCCCCCTTCTTCATAAGGCTGCCAGGGAAGAGTGATCTCATCTCCAATCCCGGCGTCAATGCCATATTCGGAAAGCAAATCTTTGGGAAGGGCAATCTCCTGTCCCTCTCTTGGAAACGATCCTTCTGCCAGACCAACTTTATTCAGCTCTCTGGCCTGTTCATCCAGCCAGAGGATGAGGATCATGGAATCGTCGTCCACACCTTCTCCCAGATCCGTCCGAAGCCCCACCTTCTCCATGTCATTATGGCTTTTCAGCTTAAGGGCATTCTCCTCTGAAACCTGCCGGAACATGGCGTGATACGGCGGGTAGTATGCATTGACACCTGCAAACCGTACCTCCACGGAAGAATAGCCCACCGTCAGCACCATGAAAATCAGAAGCGTTGTCAGTATAATAGCGACGCCACTGATTATATTCCGGGTCCTGTTCTGCCGCACATTGGCAAGAGCTGTTCTGGTTACTGTTTTCATGACCGCACCACCTTCCCGTCCTCAATGACGATCATCCGGTCCGCCATCTGGGCAATGGTCTCATCATGCGTAATCATCACCAGAGTCTGTCCGTATTCCGTGACGCAGTTTTTCAGCAGACTTATGACTTCAATCTCCGTCCGGGAATCCAGATTCCCCGTCGGTACTTCGTAATTAGTACAAACGGATTTTTGTGCATGTTTCACAACAGAGAGAGCTGACCACGGCGCGGATCGCGCCCCATGACACGCCCTCCGTTTGTGCATTATCACAAAAGGTCAGCGGATCGCCCCGCTGACCTTTCTTTCTTTCTATTTCTCTTCGATGTATTCCACAAGTTCCGGCTCTCCTGTGATGAAGTATCCGTCCTTCGTTCTGTACATCGGTTTCCCGTCCACGTTCAGCGCGTGAGTGACTTCCTTCGTGTCGAACGCTGCCGCTGCCCTTACGACGTGCGGACTCCATGACGGTTTATTCCTGACGCGGATCGCGCCCTTGAAGAGCCGCCTGACCTTTCCTTTGATCCTTACCGCCGGGACTCCGTCAAACTCTTCTGCGACTGCTTTTTCTGCCGCTTTGACCTGTTCTGTTGTCGCTGTGCCGACTTCTTCGCCGTCCTCGTCGTATGTCTTGACGCTCCCGTCCTCATTCTCTTCCAGTGCGCCTTCCGGGATGTCATCCGTCATCGTCGCCGCCGGGCGGAAGTCTGCGACCGTTTCCCCGTTCTCGTCGAATACAGCCGCTTCCTGCTTCTCTGCCGCTTTCTCCGCTGCGTCCAGTTTCTTGTACTCCTTGCACTTCTCTTTGTCAAATTTCTTTCCCATGTAGTACATCATCGCTTCGTCCTCCTTATTTGATATCTGATGCGTTCACCCATCCATACACGCCTGATCCCTCCAAGTGGTACGGATGAAGTTCTCCGTCCTTCTTGTTTGTGATCTTTGCTGTGCAAGGTGTCGCCTTTGATCCCGCCCCTGTGTCGTCGTTGCTTACATAGTGCCGTGATCCTGTGAACTGCACTGTGTCGCCTTTCTCATGCGATCCGCCGGATGAAGCCGTTGATCCGCCGGATGCCTTCGCGATATATGCTGAATGTACGAAGCCGTACTTCTGACCCTTGCTTCCGTTGATCTGGATGTAGTACCAGATATCGCCGTCACCGGCTTTCACTTCCGCGCACACTCCGGCTTCCGTCCCGTTCTTAATCTGCGGATACGATGTCAGCTTCGCATTTTCTTCACCCGCCCATGTCCTGACGTTCAGAACGTCAGCTGTGACCTTTCCTGTCCACTTCGGTGTCTTGTTCAGCGCTCCGCCGGATGAAGACCCGGAAGAGGATGATCCAGACGAAGACGATCCTGAAGACTCGCCGCCCGCCTTTGCTCCGTCTTCCAGTGCCATGATCGTGTGTGATCCCTCGTTTACCATGATGTCACCTATCAGAAGATAGTCGCCGCTGTCCGTATACTTTGACGCGGTCAGCTTCGTGAACTGTCCCGTCCCCATGATCGCCGCGACCATATTCCCGGTATAGATATCTTTTGACACGCTGATCCCGGCTGACCGCAGCACTGGCGACATCATCGCCGAACAGTCTGTCTCACACTTCGTCTTCAGCTTCGACGCGTCCCATCCGACTTTCTGCATCTCTGTGTAGAGCGTTGTCCTCTGGTTCTGGTCATACCCGACATAGTTCCCTGTGCAGAGCGTTTTCATTGTCTGCGCCGCTTTCTTTGCCTTTGCCCGGTCTTTGAAACGCAGGACGACCTTCTGACCGAAGTCGTACCAGTTCCCCGTCTTGACCTCTTTCCCGTTCTGATCTCCTGCTGATCCGCCCCGTGCGCTTCCTCTCTCGTCAATACTCGCCCATCCGCATAATGTAGCCATGTTCTTTTCTCCTTTCTTATCTCTCACCTGTTAATATTGCGATCAAAATGATGATCCAGAAAATGAAGTATAACATCAGTACGACAGGGGCTGCGAACGATACAATGAACGCGATCCCGCATGACTTCAGTATGTATCCAATCCACTGCCGGATCGGATGTCTGTCGTCCTGTGCGATCCCTTCTTCTATGTCAGTGATCGTCCCGAGCGTCACAACTAACATCAGCTGTATGACCGTGACCATGAAACATATAGCGTATAATTCAATGTACATCTGCATCCCTGTCCCTCCTTATTCCTTCACTTCTTTCGGTACTGCTTCGACGACTACCGTCGGGACTGCTTCCACAGCTTTCACGACGTTATCGTTCTTCTTCAGAAGTTCATTCAGTTCGTCAACTGCCGTTTCGATCAGATCGTCAATCACTTTCTGGTCGATCAGCCCCGTCGCGATGTAGTCCGTCAGTTTGTCATACTGTGCCTGCAACTGCTCCCACACCCACGCTTTTTTAATGACTCCCGTTCCGCTTCCCCATTCTTTTTCTGCCTTTGATACAAGCGACAGAAGCCCCTCTTTCGCAAGTTCCACGACCTTGTCTGCCTGCTCTTTCAGCTGTGCTTTCTTTTCCTCCGATGACTGCATGAGGAAATTTCTGACCTTCACCCCGATCCCGAACAGGATCGTGATGATCGTCAGGATCAGCGGCAGATTATTATAAACCGCTGTCAAAAATGCCATGAAGTTCTTCATCCGACTGCTCCTTCCTCTTCTTCTGTTTCCATGTTGTCCTGTGTTCCCTGCCTGATCCTCGCATTCCTTATCTTCTGCCAGTTTTCAAGCCCCGCTTTGATCATGTATCCGAAGACGCACACTTTCAGCACGTCCGAAGACTCCGCGATCAGCGTTGACAGCGCGGAAGTGTCCATGAACTGCCAGATCACAAGGATCGAGAACATTTCAATCACTATGTAGAGCAGGGCGCAGATCACGACAACTTTTTTGCTGAACTCGATGATCCATCCCGTCAGATCGTGCTGCTTCCTCCTTTCCCTCCGTTTTCTTGCCGCTGCCCTGCGCCTGCGCTTCCTTTCCTGTTTCTCCACGCTCTCCCCTCCTATGGTTCATGATAGGCGGCGATCCTCTGCTGTAACTCGTCCACGCGCTTGTGAAGCGACTTCAGGCTTTCATTGTCCCTTGCCAGATGCTCCCGGATGTCTTTCATCTCTTCCCGGTATGACCTGACTTCCGACTTCACTTCAAGCATGTTCGTCTGTATCGCTTCCAACTTTGTGATGATCGTCGCATCTTCACGCGCTTCTTCCTTTGTGTCCTTCCTGTCGTTCCTGCTCTGGCTCTTGATCCCGAAGAAGATCGCGAAGGCGACCGACACGCCAGAGATCAGTAGTGATAATTCTATTGTCATTGTTCCT
>CASEIR010000044.1 GCA_949287925.1 uncultured Lachnospiraceae bacterium | reverse complement strand
GTGTCCCCACGGAAATCTGGTTTGATAACACATCAACCCTTGTCACAAAGATCCTGAAAGACGGAGGCCGCCAGCTGACGGATAAGTTCCTCCGGTTCAGTGAACACTATGGGTTCCGCTATAAGTTCATGAATCCCGAATCCGGATGGGAAAAGGGAAACGTGGAGAACAAGGTTGGATACAGCCGCAGGAACTTTCTCGTGCCGCCGCCCAGATTCATGGAACTGTCTGAATACAACAGCCGGCTCCTTAAAGAGGCTGACGGTGACATGGATCGGGAGCATTACCACTACGATCAGACGATACTGGAGCGTTTTCACAAGGATAAGAAGTCGCTTCTCCCATTGCCGGACATTGCGTTTGACCCGGCCAGGTACGAGACTGTACTCACGGATAAGTGGGGCAGGTTTACACTGGAGAAAGGAAAGCATGAGTATTCCGTCTCGCCGGATCATACCTGCACGAACGTGTGGCTTAAGATCACCTCACGGCAGGTACAGGTCATGGATATGCAGCACCGCCCTATTGTGGTACACAGGCGGCTCTATGGAGACCAGAAACAGTCAAGCATGGAATGGCTGCCATATCTGACGGCTATCTCCAGGAAGCCCCGTTCCCTGTTCAACAGCGGCATCTACGATATGATGCCGGAGAACATGCAGCGATACATGAAGAGCTGCGGCAGCACGGACCGGGGAGCTATCCTGAAAGTCCTTGCCGAGCTGACCGGGCGGACTGGATTTGACAGCGCCATTCAGACAGTCAACCAGGCCCTTCTCTATCAGGTAACGGATCCGGACAGCCTGAAGAACCTGTACCGGAGGCTGTATGCGGATGTGCCGGAACTCCCACCGATGCCAGTACAGAGCGGTGTCCCCACATTGAAACAGATGCCGGTGGATCTGGCTTCCTATGACCTGCTCCTGCAGAAGGGAGGTGCCGCGAATGGATGATTACAGAGATGCCATTGCTTCCTGCTGCAGGCAGCTGCGCCTGTCGGCCAACCTGGCTGACAATGCGTTTGCCATACAGGGTGAAACCCATCAGGAATACCTGTACAACCTGTTAAGCGAGGAAATCAAATGCCGGAAAGCGGCACGTATCGGGAAACTGATCAATTCTGCGGGTTTCCCGGTCCAGCATAACTTTGCCGCATTTCATCCTGATGAAGTGCAGTTCCCATCGGGTGTCACACCCGAAAGTCTGAAAGCGCTGGAATTTTTCCATGCAGGGAACAATCTGGTGATGTACGGCAGCACAGGCACCGGAAAGACTATGCTGTCCATCTGCATCGGGATGGAAGCATGCAGGAGTGGGATCCCTGTGAAGTTCTTTCGGACAGCCTCGCTCATTAACCAGCTTTCAGAGACTCAGGAGAGAGGCAGCCTTGCACAGTTTCACAAGAAGCTGGATAAGGCAGATATCCTCATTTTGGATGAATTCGGGTATGTCCCGTACAACCGGACCGGTGCCCAGCTGCTGTTTGATTATCTTTCCGAGATCCATGAAAAGAAAGTCATAATCCTTAATACCAATCTGGAGTTTTCCAGATGGGTAAATGTCCTGTATGACGAGCAGATGACCGCTGCGCTTGTAGGGCGGCTGATGCACCACTGTCATCTGATACTCTTCCCCGGTGAAAACAACCGGCTTCGGGAATCCAGTATCAACGACATGTTCGCTTCCCGACAGAAGGGAGGTGCCCGGAATGCCTGATCATGAAATTTTCAAGGAACCTAATCCGGAGGACTGCTTCTATGGCTGCAAGACCATGCATGATTTCATGCGTCTCACTGACGAAATGGTGCATACCATCATAGGTCTGGAAGAAGAACTCGTCCGGTGGCGCCAGGCCCTCATCAAATATCTTCCGTCCGAATGGGCAGATGGGCTGCGTTCAGACATTTTAAACAACATTTCCCGCGATTTTGAAGGAGATCCGGCCTATGATTTATATGTCAGCATGGTATGTAACGGTATCGATCCTCAACAGGAGAAAGAGAAACTGGCCCGTATGAAGAGGCTTGTCAAGGGCACCGATGAAACCAGCATCACATATCTGTAACTAATAAACTTTGTATGCCTGCAACGACTCCTCTCCGGCACCCGAAAGAGTGCCGGAGGAGGAAATGCAATAATGGGGAAATTCCCCATGCAACTTTGAGGAAGTCAATCTGCATTTTTGAGGAAAAAGTGGGTTCTTCCGTATTTGTTAGTATTTAGCCATTCCCATATAACCTCAATAGAGGTATAATATAACAGACCTATACTGAGGAAAGGATTAATTCCTACTATGTTGAATTCTGTTATAGATTTAAAATCATTTTATCCTGAAGATCTTTCCATAGTCGATGTTGAAGACACGGACGAAAGGATCACCATTTACATGCATTCCACAAGTACGTCATGTACATGCCACAGGTGCGGTGCATTGCTGCGGAAACATCATGGCTCACATCACCGGGTAGTACAGGATCTTCCTATATTGGGGAAACAGGTGATGCTGGATATGCAGATCTATGACTATGAGTGTGATAGTGAAACCTGCAAACCATTTGCTCCAACTGAAACATTTAACGGATTCCTCAACTATAATAGCAGGATGACGAACCGTCTCGAGGATTTTGCCTGTGTTCTTGCTATTGAAACAAGCTGCGAAGCCAGTGCCCGGATTATGAGATCCATGAATATAAAAATCAGCGGGGACACCGTCATTCGTCTGCTTTTAAAAAGGTACTCCGCCCAACCAGCCGAAACATGCGGCTCTGTTATTGGGATAGACGATTTTGCATTTAAAAAGCGGCATACGTATGGTACGATCATTGTTGATGGAGAAACCCATGAACCCGTGGCCGTATTGGAAGGACGAGATGGTGAAACGCTGAAGGATTGGCTGAAACAAAATAAACATGTAACTGCTGTGACGAGGGACCGTGCTTCTGCCTATGCCAAAGCAGTGGAAGAAATCCTTCCTGACTGTATGCAGATCGCTGACCGCTTTCATCTTCACCAAAACTTAATGGAAGCAGTGAATAAGATTCTCGGGCGTGAAGTTCCTGCCACGAACGGTATACCAGTAACTCCACCTGCAGAGGATACAGATTCTTTCGTTCCTGAGGAGACAGGTAAAAAAAATCGCATCAACTGTGGATAACCTGACGGAAGCGGAACATAAGCGTGGACAACTTATCAAACAAATACAGTCCCTTTATAACAGCGGTACTTCTATCCGGGAAATCACCAGAATTACGGGAAAGGACCGCAGTACGGTAAGAAAATATCTGCATGGAGATCCTGATCTGTTATGCCGAAGTAACGTACGGAGCTCCTTGGACAAATATACCGATTTTATAATCAAAAGCATCCAAAGCGGACTGACTCAGTCCACGATTGCAAGAAAGTTGGCGGAGCTTGGATATGCCGGGACTTTTACAAATGCCAGGTTATTTATCTGTAAAGTAGCTGCTGCAAATGATTTAGAAATCAGAAAATACAGTAATGGTTCTTCCAAATACAACGATGACGGGAGCAAAAAAATGGATATTGATTACATAACCAGAAAAGGCATTTTTCAATATCTCTGGATGAATGGAGAACTCTCGCAGGAGCACAGAGATTATTTATGGAAACAAATGCCGATTCTTTGGGAAGTTGAACAATGTATCAAAGAATTCCGATATTTATTCACCAAGAAAAGCCTGCCTCTTTTCTATCTTTTTATAGATCGTTACAAATCTTCTCAAATAAAGGAGCTTTCAAGTTTTGCAGCTGGTCTGGAAAAAGATATCAGCGCAGTTGAAAATGCCGTTGCCAGTGATTTGAGTAATGGATTTGTAGAGGGAACTAATAGTAAGCTTAAAATGGTTAAGCGGACCATGTACGGGCGGTGCAGCAAGCAATTGCTTGAGGCTAAGCTGATGTATCACAGCAGTTGATTATAAGCAGTTGGATACTAATAAATGCGGAAGAACCAAAAAGTGCTTGCAAAAAACAAGTCCATGAACTTCACTCCCGGTTTTATCATGGTTCTCCAGACCTTGGGCAGGGCTTTAAAATGGAATCCTCACATTCACTGCCTCATTTCTGAGGGCGGTTACAGCGATAACGGTTTCTGGCGCAATGTTCATCATTTTAACTACACCTTCCTCCGTAATTCCTTCCGTACCGCTCTGCTCAATGAACTGGAAGCCAAAATCGGACCTTCCTTTAAAAATCAAAAAGCGCGCTGTTACAAAGAGCACAAAGACGGCTTTTACGTCTATGCAAAACCCAATAAATGTGATCCCTCTACCGTCTTGAAATACATCGGCCGCTATCTTGGTCGTCCCGTCATCGCCACTTCCCGCATTGACAGC
>CASEIR010000043.1 GCA_949287925.1 uncultured Lachnospiraceae bacterium | reverse complement strand
CATCATTTGCTACAAAGACATCCTGAAATTCGCAGATACGGATCAGATTCCTGATATTCCCCAGATGGGAATTGGGCGAATTGACTACGATCAGATCTACCTGGCCGGTTTCCAGCAGACGTACGCACTGGACGGAAGTGGCGTTGGTAACTTTGATGTGTGCATCCGGGAATTCATGATGAAAGCGCTGTAGATAGGGGACGAGAAAATAACGGCAGATCGTGTCGCTTGCGCCGATATGAAGCTGACCGCCAGTGTGGCCGATGGCCTGCAGCTGGGATTCTCCGCGCTCAATGAGCTTCATTGCGGGTTCAATATGCCGAAACAGGATCTCTCCTTCTGGCGTTAACCGGACTTTTTTTGTGCTGCGGATAAAAAGAGTCCGGTCCAGTTTTTTCTCCAGAGTCCGGATCGCCTGGGACACCGCAGACTGTGAGATGTACAGCCGTCTGGATGCATCGGAAAAGCTGAGGGTTGATGCAACATGATAGAATACTTTGTATAGTTCATAGTTGATATCCATTATTAGTCCTCCTAATAAGTATGAATGTATTATAAGCCAAAAGGGAGTGATTTACAACTTTGAGTATGATAGAATGAAGAAGGAGGAAGACAATATGAGAATACGAAATGGCGTGGCAGCCCTTTTGGTTATGTTTCTGATTATTATCGCATGGCTGATCACCAGTTTTCAGCTTGTAATCTATGGAGATCCAAAGTACCGGTTCTATCAGGAGGAATATGAAAAATATGATGTGACAGAAGCGCTGGATATGCAGATGAATGATGTTATGGCAGTGACAGAATACATGATGGATTATCTGATTGGGAAAGAAGCTGTGCTTTCGATCGAAACAGACGTGGATGGAAAAACACAGGATTTTTTTAATGAACAGGATCGGTTGCATATGGAAGATGTGAAGAATCTGTTTCTGGGAGGACTTCGGATTCGTACGATCTGTCTCATAGTGGCGGCGTTGAGTCTGGCATTTCTGATCCGTGGGGAAAAAGATTGGAAAAGATTGATACAGAAAGCGTATTTTTATGCGCTGGGAGTGTTTGTCATTCTGATTTTGCTGTTGCTGATTTGTTTTTCGGTCGATTTTACCGCCAGCTTCACGGTGTTTCATGAAATTTTTTTTACAAATGACCTGTGGCTGTTTGATCCTGCAACTGACTATATGATCCGGATGCTTCCGGAAGGGTTCTTTTATGATATGGTCATGAGGATTGGCCTTGTATTCTGTGGCGGGTTAGTGCTTCTGATGGTGGTGATGATTCTATGGAACAGATGTGGAAAGTGGAGAAAAGATAAGAAAAAGTTATAAATGGGATTAGATATATTAATTTATCTAATATGAAAAACTGTGTTATAATCAATGTATGTGCAGTATAGAGAGATTCTATTTCAATAAAAAATGGAGGATATTTTATGGGCAATGTAAAGCGAGTGTATGTGGAGAAAAAACCGGAATATGCAGTACAGGCGAAGGACCTCAGACACGAGATCCGAGGATATCTGGGCATTGGGAACCTGGAAAATGTCAGGGTCCTGATCCGCTATGACGTGGAGAATCTTTCAGACGAGACGTTTGAAAAAGCATGCAGCGGTATCTTTTCTGAACCTCCGGTGGATGATCTTTACAGAGAAGAATTTCCTGTAAAGGCGGGAAGCAGGGTGTTTTCGGTGGAATTTCTGCCGGGACAGTTTGATCAGAGAGCGGATTCCGCAGTCCAGTGCGTACAGTTTATCAAGGAAGATGAACTTCCGGTAATTCATACGGCGACAACATACGTTGTAGAAGGAAATATTACAGATGAAGAATTTGAGGCCATCAAGAAACACTGTATTAATCCGGTAGATTCCAGGGAAACTGGTATGGAAAAACCGGATACGCTGGTAACTGTTTTTGAAGAACCTGCGGATGTAATTATTTTTGAAGGTTTTCAGGACATGCCGGAAGATCAGCTGAAAGAGCTGTATGGTTCACTTGGATTGGCGATGACATTTAAAGATTTCCAGCATATTCAGAATTATTTCAAAGGCGAGGAAAAAAGGGATCCGTCTATGACAGAGATCCGTGTTTTGGATACCTACTGGTCTGACCATTGCCGTCATACGACATTTTCTACTGAACTGACGGATGTTGTATTCGGAGAAGGAGATTATAGAGTTCCCATCGAAGAGACTTATCGGCAATATCTGGCGGATCACAGTGAGATCTTCAAAGGCAGAGAAGATAAATTTGTGTGTCTGATGGATCTTGCGCTGATGGCGATGCGTAAACTAAAAAAAGAAGGGAAACTGATGGATCAGGAAGAATCGGATGAAATCAACGCCTGTAGTATTGTGGTGCCGGTAACGGTAGACGGAGTGGAAGAAGAATGGCTTGTGAATTTTAAGAACGAGACTCATAATCACCCGACAGAGATCGAACCCTTTGGAGGCGCGGCTACTTGCCTTGGAGGCGCTATCCGTGATCCGCTGTCCGGACGTACTTATGTATATCAGGCTATGCGTGTGACGGGAGCGGCGGATCCGACCGTGTCTGTAAAAGATACTATGCGCGGCAAGCTCCCGCAGAAAAAGCTAGTAAGAGAAGCGGCCCACGGCTACAGTTCTTACGGCAATCAGATTGGTCTGGCAACCGGCGCGGTAAAAGAGATCTATCATCCCAATTATGTAGCAAAACGTATGGAGATTGGCGCGGTGCTTGGGGCTGCTCCAAGAAGAGCGGTTATCCGTGAGACTTCTGACCCGGGCGATATCATTATCCTGCTGGGCGGTCGCACCGGCCGTGATGGCTGCGGCGGAGCCACCGGTTCTTCCAAAGTACATACAGAAGAGTCCACCAAGACCTGTGGCGCGGAAGTACAGAAGGGGAATCCGCCTACAGAACGTAAGATTCAGCGTCTGTTCCGCAGAGAAGAAGTGAGCAGACTGATTAAGAAGTGTAATGATTTTGGAGCTGGCGGAGTGTCGGTGGCTATTGGTGAGCTGGCCAATGGCCTGAGAGTAGATCTGGATAAGGTACCGAAAAAATACGCCGGACTGGACGGCACGGAGATCGCCATTTCTGAATCCCAGGAGCGAATGGCAGTTGTTGTTGATCCCAAGGATGCGGATCAGTTTATGGAATATGCGGCAGAAGAGAATCTGGAGGCAACAAAAGTTGCAATTGTAACGGAAGAGCCAAGACTGGTATTGTCCTGGAGAGGCAAAGAGATCGTTAATCTTTCAAGGGCTTTCCTGGATACTAATGGCGCACATCAGGAGACTACAGTGGCTGTTGATATTCCCAGCCGCAGAGATACTATTCTGAACAGAGAAGAAGTCGGAGATATAAAGGAAAAATGGCTGTCCGTTCTTGGAGACCTGAACGTATGCTCTCAAAAGGGACTGGTGGAGATGTTTGACGGTTCCATCGGCGCAGCTTCTGTATTCATGCCTCACGGTGGAAAATATCAGATGACAGAGACGCAGTCCATGGTTGCGAAGCTTCCGGTCTTGAAGGGGGATTGCGATACCGTAACGATGATGAGTTATGGGTTTGATCCTTATCTGTCTACCTGGAGCCCGTATCATGGAGCAATCTATGCGGTAACGGAATCTGTGGCGAAGATTGTGGCTTCCGGCGGAGAATATCAGAAGATTCGTTTTACGTTCCAGGAATATTTCCGCCGCATGACGGAAGATCCCCACAGATGGAGCCAGCCTTTTGCGGCGCTTCTTGGCGCTTATAATGCGCAGCTGGGATTCGGCCTTCCATCTATCGGAGGGAAAGACAGTATGTCCGGAACTTTCGAGGATATAGACGTACCGCCAACATTGGTATCCTTTGCGGTGGATGTGGCAAAAGAGAAAGACATTATTACACCGGAGTTGAAGAAGGCTGGGAATAAGCTGGTATGGCTTCGCATTGAGACCGATGAATATGATGTGCCTCTGTACGATAAGGTTATGGAGCAATACGGTAAATTTACGGAAGATATCCGCAGCGGAAGGATTGTTTCTGCTTATGCGCTTGACCGGCATGGTATTGCGGCGGCAGTCAGCAAGATGGCATTCGGTAATGGCATGGGAGTAAAGATTGAGCATAATCTGGATCCGAGAGATTTCTTTGCGCCGGCGTTTGGAGATATCATTGCAGAAGTTCCGGATGGAAAAGTCGGAGAACTTCAGATTATCTATACTGTGATTGGTGAAGTGACGGATGACGGAAGTTTTTCTTACGGAAATACGGTAATTGGACTGGAAGAAGCCGAGAAAGCATGGAAGGGAACACTAGAACGGGTATTCCCAACCACATCCGGGGCGCAGGACGGACCGGAAGCGGTATCCCTGGCTGCAAAAGAGACAGGAGAAGGAATGCTCAGAGAAGACGGTTGTTTCCAGGCGTCCGGCATCCATATCTGTAGTCATAAGATCGCCCAGCCGACTGTGTTTATTCCGGTATTCCCGGGTACAAACTGCGAATATGACAGTACGAAGGCATTTGAACGCGCCGGGGCAAAGGTAGTGACGAAAGTATTTAAAAATCTGAGCGCTTCAGACATCGTTGATTCTGTCAGGGAATTTGAACAGGCCATCGCCCAGGCTCAGATTATTATGTTCCCGGGCGGGTTCAGCGCAGGTGACGAACCGGATGGTTCGGCGAAATTCTTTGCTACCGCGTTCCAGAATGCAAAATTAAAAGAAGCGGTAGAAAAGCTGCTGAATGAAAGAGACGGCCTGGCGCTGGGAATCTGTAATGGATTCCAGGCTTTGGTTAAACTGGGACTGGTGCCTTCCGGAAGGATTACTGGCCAGACAGAAGTATCGCCGACTTTGACTTATAATACCATCGGACGCCACATCTCTAAGATGGTTTATACAAAAGTTGTGACAGACAAGTCCCCGTGGCTGGCGCAGGCCCGGCTGGGAGGCGTGTATGTAAATCCGGCTTCTCACGGTGAAGGAAGATTCGTAGCGCCTATGGAGACCATTGCCGAACTGTTTGCCAACGGGCAGGTAGCGACACAGTATTGTGATCCGGAAGGAAATATTCATACCGAAGATGAGGAATGGAATGTGAACGGTTCTTATATGGCGATTGAAGGAATTACCAGTCCGGACGGAAGGGTACTTGGAAAGATGGCGCATTCGGAAAGAAGAGACCGCAGTGTGGCCATGAATATCTATGGAGAACAGGATTTGAAGATTTTTGAGTCTGGAGTAGCGTATTTCAAATAAAAGAACAATTAAATTGATGTTTTATAATCTAAAAATGCAGGATAAATTAAAAAAAGTTGCAAAAAGTACTTGTAATTTTGAGGAGAATACTTTATCCTGTTAAAGAGACAAAGACGTCGATATATCAAGGAGCAGATGTCAAGTCTGCTCCTTGAGTCTTTGTAGAACATAGCTAGTGTTAAGGAGGAAAAAACAATGTCATATGTTGATGAAGTCCTGGAAAAAGTAGTGGCAAAGAATCCTGCCGAGCCGGAGTTCCATCAGGCGGTAAAAGAGGTTTTGGAGTCGCTGCGTGTTGTGATTGAAGCAAATGAGGAGAAATTCAGAAAAGATGCGCTTCTGGAAAGACTGGTTGAACCTGAAAGACAGTTTAAATTCCGTGTGCCGTGGGTGGATGATCAGGGGCAGGTTCAGGTAAACACAGGATACCGCGTGCAGTTTAACAGCGCTATTGGACCATATAAAGGCGGATTGCGTCTGCATCCATCTGTAAATCTCGGAATCATCAAATTTCTTGGGTTTGAGCAGATCTTTAAGAACTCTCTGACAGGTCTTCCGATCGGAGGCGGTAAGGGAGGTTCTGATTTCGATCCGAAGGGCAAATCAGACAGAGAAGTGATGGCATTTTGCCAGAGCTTTATGACAGAGCTTTGCAAATATATCGGGGCAGACACAGATGTTCCGGCCGGTGATATCGGAACGGGCGCAAGAGAGATCGGATACTTGTTCGGACAGTACAAGAGAATCCGTGGTTTGTACGAAGGCGTTCTGACCGGTAAAGGATTAAGCTACGGCGGATCTCTTGCGAGAACAGAAGCAACGGGATATGGTCTGCTTTATCTGACACAGGAACTGCTGAAGCTGAATGGTATTGAGCTTGCAGGTAAGACAGTAGCAGTCTCCGGCTCAGGTAATGTTGCTATCTACGCAACGGAGAAGGCACAGCAGCTTGGAGCCAAGGTGGTTACCGTAAGCGATTCTACCGGCTGGGTATATGATCCGGAAGGAATCGATGTGGCAGCTCTGAAAGAAATCAAAGAAGTAAAACGTGCAAGACTGACTGAGTACAAGAGCTATCGCCCGAATTCAGAATATCATGAGGGACGCGGCGTATGGTCTGTAAAGGTTGACATCGCACTTCCTTGCGCGACTCAGAATGAACTGCTGTTGGAAGATGCTAAGATGCTGGTAGAGAACGGTTGTACCATCGTTGCCGAGGGTGCGAATATGCCTACCACAATCGAAGCGACAGAATATCTGCAGAAGAATGGTGTGATCTTTGCGCCTGGAAAGGCTGCGAACGCCGGCGGTGTCGCAACTTCAGCTCTTGAAATGTCCCAGAACAGCGAACGCCTGAGCTGGACATTCGAAGAAGTAGATGAGAAATTGCAGAAGATCATGGTGAATATCTGTCATAACATGGTAGACGCTGCAAAGCGTTATGGTATGGAAGGCAATTATGTAGCAGGAGCTAATATTGCAGGTTTTGAAAAGGTTGTAGATGCGATGACCGCACAGGGAATCGTATAAAAGTGAAGATTAAGATCAGAAGGCGTCCGTTTTTTGCGGGCGCCTTTACTATTTGCCGCGGCCAGAAAGGACTGCCTTTTTCATGAGTTCAAATTAAATGAAAAAAATGCAAAAAAAGTGTTGACAATTATCGAATTGTAATTGTATAATAGCAGAGCGGGTTCGAGATACGGACTCGAAAGGATATGGGATCTTAGCTCAGCTGGGAGAGCATCTGCCTTACAAGCAGAGGGTCATAGGTTCGAGCCCTATAGGTCCCATACCATATTAAAATATGGCGGGATAGCTCAGTTGGCTAGAGCACACGGTTCATACCCGTGGTGTCGCTGGTTCAAATCCAGTTCCCGCTATTGAGAAATGAACGGATAACGGTTTTTGCTGTTATCCGTTTTTGTATACAAAAAAGAAGGAATCATGTATAATACAAAACATATGAGAAGCATTTGTGAATAAGGAGAAGATAAATTATGCGAGTTGGAATGGGATATGATGTTCACCGTCTGATAGAAAACAGGGAACTTATCATCGGCGGTGAGAAAATCGAATATGAAAAGGGCCTGCTGGGCCATTCAGATGCAGATGTGCTTTTGCATGCCATTATGGATGCGCTTCTTGGAGCAGCCGCGCTTGGAGATATCGGAAAACATTTTCCGGATACAGATCCGAAATACAAAGGCGCGTCAAGCATCCGGCTTTTGGAACAGGTGGGAAATCTAATTGACCAGAATCTATATGTGATCGTAAATATCGATGCGACGATTATTGCCCAGAAGCCTAAAATGGCGCCGCATATTGAAGCGATGCGAAAAAATGTGGCGAATGCACTTCATCTGGATCTGTCTCAGATCAATATCAAAGCGACAACGGAAGAAGGTCTTGGATTTACGGGAAAAGGAGAAGGGATATCAGCTCAGGCCATTGCTGCGCTGGAGACGATTGCAAATTACAGCTATGCTGTGGGTCCGGAGAACGGAGCCTGCGGGGAGTGCGGCGGATGCCCGAATAGAAATGTTTAAAAGTAAAAGGAGTAGAGTAGCGCAAAATGGAGATCAGACGATTAGATAAGGAAGAGCATGCGAAGACCAGACCGCTTTATGAAGAAGTGTTTTCGGAAGATAGCAAAAATTTTGTAGATTACTATTATACAGAAAAAGTGCGGGACAATCAGATCTATGTGGTGGAAGAAGATGGAGACATCCAGGCAATGCTGCATCTGAACCCTTATGAATTGTCGGTGAATGGGGAAAAGAAAGATGTAAATTATATTGTGGCGGTAGCAACCCGGGAAGCCTATCGGAAAAGAGGATATATGGCGGGATTGCTAAAGTGCTCTCTGCAGGATATGTATGAAGCCGGAGAATCCTTCACATTTCTGATGCCGGCGGCAGAAACGATCTATCAGCCCTTTGACTTTCGGACCGTTTATGAACAGGAAAAACCTTTTGTGACGGAACTGGATGGTTGGGAAAGATTACAGGAAACGGACTGTGCCGGACTGTCAGAATGGGCTAATAAAAAATTGTCTGAAACCCGGCAGGTGTATGCCATACGAAGCGAAGCGTATTATAAAAGACTTCGGAAAGAATATGCCTGCGATGGAGCGGATCTGATGGTCAAAAAGCAGGAAGGCGTGATTATAGACTGCGGAATCCGGCTTCCAGAACAAGAAAAAGAAAAGCCCAAAATAATGATACGTATCGTTGACGTGAGAAGGATACTGATGGCGCTCAGTCTGAAGAGCCTGACAGCAGTCTGCTTTACAGTCACAGATCCTTTGATTAAGGAAAATAACCGCTGTCTGGTACTGACAGGAACCGAATATTCGGGGGTTATGCTGATGGACGCGGATCCGAAAAACAGCGAAGGAATACTGCCGGTTGGTACGCTGGCAAGTCTCCTGTTCGGAGCGTGCAGTATAGAAGAAGCCCTGGCGGAAGACGGCGTTACAATGAGTGACAGAATGCAGAACGAATGGAAAAAAATCATACCACTGTCCAGAATCTGCCTGAACGAGACCGTATAAAAAGGGACAGGGGAAAATGCAAATGGGGACGTAGACTTTTTGAAAAGTACTACGTCCCCATTTGCATTTTCAGAATATCTTTAGAATTTCTTTCGTCGGCTCTTAAGAAATGTGTTTTATGCTAATACTAAGAAATGGAGGTGGAGGAATGGAAATTCAGGAACTGACGGTCTGTTTTTCTCAGTATGGCGCGGTTTTTGTGTTTGTGATTGTTTTGCTGGAATATATGAATCTTCCGGGATTTCCAGCCGGGGTGATCATGCCGCTTGCCGGGATCTGGGCTTCCCGGGGAGAGATCGGATTTGTGGAGGTGATGTTTCTGTCGGTTGCCGCGGGACTGCTTGGAAGCTGGATTTTATATTTCCTTGGCAGATGGGGAGGGGAAGCTTTTTTAAAGCTTTATATCCGGCATTTTCCCAAACAGGAGCAACGGATACGCAGTAAGATCCAGGAACTTCAGAAAAACGGAGCGAAAGGTGTATTCGTGGCAAAATTGCTGCCTATGGTACGGACACTCATCTCCATTCCGGCAGGTATGATTTCTATGGATTTTCGGGCGTATACGTTCAGTTCTCTGATGGGTGTATTTGTGTGGAACCTGGCTTTTGTAGGAGCGGGATATGTGCTGGGAGAATCATTTTTTACTATTTTTTCATAGGTGGGAACAGATGGGGGGATGACGGATGGGGAATCAGCGTCAGCTTTCAGCGGTGTTATAGCTGCCTATTCGGCGATACTTACTAAAGGAACGGGATCGTAGTATAATGTCAAAAGCAGTGCTTTCTCGATATATAACGGACAGATAGGGAGGAGGCGTGCAAAAGAAAAAGAAAGCAGGAAATAAGTTATGGAAATTAATCGTGTGTTGATTGTAGAAGACGATAAGGAGATCCGGGAAGGGATCGAGATCTATCTCAGAAGCCAGGGATATGTTGTCTATCAGGCTGTGGATGGCGTGGAAGGTCTGGACATTATAGAAAGAGAGACTATCCATCTAGCTATTGTGGATGTGATGATGCCTCGGATGGATGGAATCCAGATGACAGTAAAACTTAGGGAGAAGTATGATTTCCCGGTGATATTTTTGTCTGCAAAATCAGAGGAGGTTGATAAAATTCTGGGATTGAATATGGGAGCCGATGATTATGTGACAAAGCCCTTTACTCCTATGGAACTTTTGGCCAGGGTAAATTCGCAACTTCGAAGATACCGCCGGTTCCTGGAAAAACTGGAACAGAAACAGGAAGACAGCAATGTTCACGCAGTTGGAGGATTGGAACTCAATGAAGAAACGGTGGAGGTGACGGTGGACGGAGAGCCTGTGAAAATGACGCCTACGGAATATAAGATTCTGTTACTTCTGATGAAGAATCCAGGGAGAGTTTTTTCGGCAGAGGAGATCTACGAATGGGTGTGGAACGAACGGGCAGTGAACACGGATACAATTATGGTACATGTAAGAAATATTCGGGAGAAGATAGAGATTAACCCGAAGGAACCGAAATATTTAAAGGTGGTGTGGGGAGTTGGATACAAAATTGAAAAACAGGCATAAACTAGCGATTATACTGATCATATTGGTGCTATTGATTTCCACGTTTTCTATTACTTCAAATTATTTACAGTTTTATCATGAAATGACCGGCTGGGAAAATCAGGAGACAGCAGCGTCCGTTTCTGCAGATGTGCCGGAAGAACTTCTGGAGAGTATCATTGCGGCTGCATATTATCTGTATAATACAGAGAATGAAACGGGAATTACAGAATCAAGATATGGAATGGAAGTCAGTTTTCCAGAACTTACGGAGGCTTATGATACCATCTATCCGTATCTGGAATATGTGATGATGGATTCCGGCGGGAATACTGTTTCGAAGAGTACGGCAAATTCAGAAACAAAATTGTCGGAAGAAGATCTGGACGATTATGAACTGTCTCTTGTGCTGAACTATGACGAGGAAGGGGAGGCAGACATAACCATAACTGCAAGTTCGGATGAGGCGCAGGTCAGCAGGGAGCTGCGTCAGATTATGAAAGAAAATGAATATGGAGAGTCAGAAAATATATTAAACATACAGGAATATATGGACGGAGGACTGAAAAGACCTTGTGACCAGATTTTTTATTTTGCTATGACAGAGGAAAATCTTCAGGCCTGTATAGACTCCATGGAGACACCGGATTTGGAAATAACATATCCCCAGTCTGCAGTTGGAATGATACTGCTTTTTTTGGTGCTGACGGCTGTTGCAGCGCTGGTGTTGCCTATGTTCCGGTCGTTTTGTACGGGGGAGGAGAAGATATTCCAGACACCTCTGGAAGTGGTGGCGGTGGTTTCTTTCCTGATAATCACGGTGATTCTGATGGAGAGTCGTTGGTTGTTTTACCGGAACCGCGGGTATGCGGATGTGATTGATTTTGGCAGTTGGTTCCTATTCTTTGCAGTAATATACTGGCTGACATCCTGTCTGCGGCAGTTATACATACTGGGACCGGAAAAATTTGTGAAGGAACGGACGTTGCTTGGGCCGTCCTGGAAACAGATCCGAAGAAACGTATCCGAAACCTGCCGGAAATGGTATGACGCCATAACCGAGATTGATCTGACCGACTCGGGAAATAGGATCATTATTAAGATCGTCGTTGTTAATTTCCTGTTTCTTTCGCTGGTTTCAATCCTATGGCTGTACGGGATCATCGTGTTGGCCTTGTATTCGGCAGTGTTGTTTGTTCTGATGCAGAAATTTTACCGCGATCTGAGAGATAAATATGCAAGGCTTCTGGCAGCGACCAATTCCATAGCGGAAGGGGATCTTAATACAGAGATAACAGAGGATCTGGGTTTGTTTAATCCGGTGAAGTCGGAAATTGAAAAAATTCAGACGGGATTCCGCAAGGCGGTGGAAGAAGAGGTGAAAAGCCAGCGGATGAAGACGGAACTGGTCACCAACGTCTCCCATGATCTGAAGACGCCGCTTACAGCGATCATCACTTATGTGGATCTTCTGAAAAATGAGAAGGATCCCGATAAACAGCAGGAATATATTCAGGTGCTGGAAAAGAAATCTTTGCGTCTTAAGGTGTTGATCCAGGATTTGTTTGATATCAGCAAAGCTAATTCCGAGGATGTGAAACTGGATCTGATGGAAGTAGATCTGGTAGATCTGTTTAAACAGGTGAAACTGGAGCAGGAGGATCAGTTCCGTGAAAGGAATCTGGATTTCCGGTGCAGTTATCCGAATGAGAAGCTGATGGTCTGGCTGGATAGCGAAAAGACCTGCCGTATCTTTGAAAATCTGCTGGTTAATATTGGAAAATACGCACTTCCTGGAACCAGAGTTTATGTGGAAATTGCAAGGGAAGAAGAAACGGCGGCGGTGCGTATGAAAAACATATCTGCTGCAGAGCTGCATTTTACGCCGGATGAGCTGACAGAGCGCTTCGTGCGGGGAGATGCGTCCAGGAATACCGAAGGGTCCGGACTGGGCCTTGCGATCGTGAAGAGTTTTACGGAATTGCAGAAAGGGGAGCTTAAAATAGAAACGGAGGCGGATCTTTTCAAAGTTGAAATCCGATTCCGGAATCTGTGTTGACAAATGAGGGGATATCACATATTATATATCCTATACGAGAAAGACTTTGAACGGAAAGAGTAGCAGATCACGAAGCTGCCAGAGAGGAACCGTCACCGGCTGAAAGCGGTTCTAAGCGAACGGACTGTGAAGTGCATCCGGGAGTCGGTCCGGTGAACTGAACAATCGATAGCCGGATCCGGGACCGCACACGTTACGTGCGCTTAAGTGGGGATCCTGCGGATGCGGGGTATCGGCAGAGATCTCTAGAAGAGTGGAACCGCGGAATGACTTCGTCTCTTTATTACAGGAGGCGAAGTTTTTGTTTTGCCGGAAAACACCGGTTCCGCCGGAAAGCTAAAGGAGATAGTTTATGGGAATCATATCTTATGTGAAAGAAGAGATTCAGGTAATCCGGGAACGGGATCCTGCCATCAAATCCAACCTGGAAGTGTTCTTGTATCCTAGTTTTAAAGCAATCCTTCGATATCGTCTTGCACATAGGCTATATCTGAAGAAACATTATTTCTTGGCCAGATGGGTGTCTCAGAGAGCCGCGAGAAAGACCGGAATAGAGATCCACCCGGGAGCGACTATAGGGAAAGGACTGTTTATTGATCACGGAAGCGGAGTGATTATCGGTGAGACAGCGGAGCTTGGCGATAATGTCACCTTATATCAGGGTGTAACCCTTGGCGGAACCGGAAAAGAACACGGCAAAAGACATCCGACGCTGAAGGATAACGTAATGGTCAGCGCCGGCGCTAAGGTGCTGGGATCTTTTACCATCGGAGAGAATTCCAAGATCGGGGCGGGAAGTGTGGTGCTCAAAGAAGTGCCGCCAAACTGTACCGTGGTAGGCGTGCCGGGCAGAATTGTCCGGATGGGCGACCAGAAAATCCCGCGGATGGATCTGGATCAGGTACATCTGCCGGATCCTACTGCCAATGAGATTCACGAGCTGCAGGAAGAACGGATCCGGATGCAGAAACGGATTGGCGAGCTGGAGAGAAAATTACAGGAAATCACAAAAACAAGGACAGAAATATAAAGGAGGAACATCATTTTATGAAACTGTATAATACATTGTCAAAACAAAAAGAAGAGTTCGTGCCGCTGGAAGAGGGCAAGGTAAAAATGTATGTGTGCGGTCCTACCGTTTATAATTTTATCCATATCGGAAACGCAAGGCCCATGATCGTGTTTGATACGGTGCGAAGATATTTTGAATACAAAGGATATGATGTAAATTTTGTGTCCAATTTTACCG
This sequence comes from uncultured Lachnospiraceae bacterium, assembly GCA_949287925.1. GTDB lineage: Bacteria > Bacillota > Clostridia > Lachnospirales > Lachnospiraceae > Merdimonas. The sequence goes on along the minus strand of CASEIR010000043.1, from coordinate 16,633 downwards.
ATGTGGACGACAAGATTATTAAGCGCGCCATCGAGGAAGGCGTATCATCGGATGAAATTTCGAAACGCTATATTGCAGAGTGTAAAAAAGATATGGACGGGATGAACATTAAACCGGCGACCAAGAATCCGCTGGCCACCGAGGAAATCTGTGGAATGGTGGATATGATCGGGACGTTGATCGAAAAAGGATATGCATATGAGAAAAACGGAACCGTATATTACCGTACCAGAAAGTTTAAGGACTACGGAAAACTGTCCCACAAGAACCTGGATGATCTGCGGTCCGGCGAGCGTTCTCTTCTGGTAACCGGCGAGGATGAAAAGGAAGATCCGCTGGATTTCGTGCTTTGGAAACCCAAAAAGGACGGGGAGCCTTTCTGGGAATCTCCCTGGTCGGAAGGACGTCCTGGCTGGCATATCGAGTGTTCCGAGATGTCGAAGAAGTACCTGGGAGAACAGATCGATATCCATGCCGGAGGGGAGGATCTGGTATTCCCTCATCATGAGAATGAGATCGCCCAGAGCGAAGCTGCCAATGGTAAGGAATTCGCAAAATACTGGATGCATAACGCATTTCTGAACATTGATAACCGGAAGATGAGCAAATCCCTTGGGAACTTCCGTACGGTAAGGGAGATCAGCGAACAGTATGACCTTCAGGTGCTTCGGTTCTTTATGCTGAGTGCCCATTACAGAAGTCCGCTGAATTTCAGCGCGGATTTGATGGAAGCGTCCAAGAATGGACTGGACCGGATTGTAAACGCTGCCGATAACCTGAAATATCTGATGAAAAATGCGCAGACGGATACTGTGACAGAAGATGAGAAACAAAGATTCGCCGCAACAGCAGAGTTTGTTGAGAAGTTCGAATCAGCTATGGATGACGATTTTAATACGGCGGATGCAGTTGCTGCGGTATTCGATCTGGTAAAATACATCAATACAAATGCTGGAACGGAAAATTCTAAAGAATATCTTCAGAAGTTGTTCGATTTGCTGGTAAAGCTAACGGATGTGCTGGGATTGATCGTTGATAAACAGGAGGAAATTCTGGACGATGATATCGAGAAGCTGATCGAGGAACGGCAGGCAGCCAGAAAAGCGAAAGATTTTGCACGCGCAGACGCGATCCGTGACGAATTGCTGGCAAAAGGAATTATTCTGGAGGATACACGAGAAGGAGTAAAATGGAAAAGAGCGTAACTTGGCAGTTTGATTCTTGTATGCAGGAAATGTTTGGGCTTCATGAGGTGGATATCAAAGAATATTCACCTCTTACGCTTGCCTATATCGGTGATAGTATCTATGATCTGATTATAAAAACTATAATTGTAAATCAGGGGAATAAGCAGGTGCAAAAGCTTCATAAGAAAGTTTGTTCCCTGGTACAGGCTTCCGCTCAGTCAGTCATGATGCGGGGGATACAGGAATGCCTGACAGAAGAAGAACGGGCGGTTTACAAGAGGGGGCGTAATGCCAAGAGTGTATCGCCGGCCAAAAATCAGTCTTTGACAGATTATCGGAGAGCCACAGGATTTGAGGCGCTGATGGGATACCTGTATCTGAAAAAAGAGTGGAAAAGAATGCTGGAATTGGTTAAAATAGGATTGGACAGCCTGAATGACGAGTAGGCCATGCAAGGAGAATTTATGAAAGATTTAAAAAAAATGAATGAGAATATGATCGAAGGACGCAATGCCGTACTAGAGGCGCTTCGGTCCGGAAAACCGGTGGATAAGCTGTATGTGCTGGATGGATGCCAGGATGGTCCTGTCCGGTCGATTGTCAGAGAAGCCAAAAAGCATGATACGATTCTGCACTTCGTAGAGAAGGAGCGGCTGTCGCAGCTTTCCGAGACCGGGAAACACCAGGGCGTGATCGCATACGTGGCATCCTATGAATATGCGGAAGTGGAGGATATGCTGGCACTGGCAAAGGAAAAGGGGGAAGATCCGTTCCTGATTCTGCTTGATAATATAGAAGATCCTCATAATCTGGGCGCAATCATCCGTACCGCCAACTTGGCGGGAGCCCATGGTGTGATTATTCCGAAACGAAGAGCGGTGGGGCTTACTGCTACAGTGGCTAAGACATCTGCAGGCGCAATCAATTATACTCCGGTGGCTAAGGTGACTAATCTGGCGAAAACAATGGAGGAATTAAAGAAGCAGGGTCTCTGGTTCGTATGTGCCGATATGGGAGGCGTTTCTATGTATGACCTGAATCTTACCGGTCCGATTGGGTTGGTGATCGGGAATGAAGGAGAAGGAGTCAGCAGACTGATAAAAGAAAAATGCGATTTTATCGCAGGTATTCCCATGAAAGGCGATATCGATTCTCTGAATGCTTCTGTGGCGGCAGGAGTACTTGCCTATGAAATCGTAAGACAGAGACTTCAGTAAAAATGGAGGGCTTATATGTCAAACTATGAACGCATGGCGGATGAAGAACTGATCCGGAGACTTCGGGACGGCGAACAAGATATTACAGATTATATTATGGAAAAATATAAGAATCTGGTCCGCAAGGAAGCGAATGCCATGTATCTGCTGGGAGGTGAAAATGACGATCTGATTCAGGAAGGGATGATTGGATTGTTTAAAGCAATACGAGATTATGATCTGGAACAGGAATCTTCATTTTTTACCTTTGCTAAGCTTTGTATAACCCGGCAGATGTATTCTGCCATCGAGGCATCCAAACGGAAAAAACACAGCCCGCTGAATTCCTATGTTTCCTTTTATGAGAAAGATGATGAGAAGCAGGCTTTGATCGAGACGATGGCAGCGGGGAGAGGAAGCGATCCGGAGGAACTGGTAATGAGCAGGGAATATGCCCAGCTTCTGGAAAGTAAGCTGGAAGAGAACTTGAGCGATCTGGAAAACCGGGTGCTATATCTGCATCTTCTGGGAACGGATTACAAGACGATCGCCCGGCTTTTGGATAAGAGTCCGAAAACGATAGACAACGCAATTCAGAGGATTAAAAATAAGACGCAGAAGATACTGGATCACGAACAGGGATAAAAGAAATTTATAAAAAAGTAAAAATATTATTGACAAGTCCGGTTCATGTATTGTATATTATCAATGTTGCATATCGCATATGCATGCTGCCGTGGCTCAGTCGGTAGAGCGTCGCCTTGGTAAGGCGGAGGTCGGCGGTTCGATTCCGCTCGGCAGCTTTTGAATTGGTGTATGAGAGTTCTCGAAGGAGAGAATTCTTCCGGTACTCCCGAAAGGGAGTATTTTTTTTTGCCGGGAAAACGGCATCTTCCAGATTATTATTTGAGAGAAAAAGGGGAATCAGTATGAAGAAAACAATGGTCATGACAGAAGGAAGCGTATGGAAACCTATTCTATTTTTCTCGATACCGCTGATATTAGGAAATCTGTTTCAACAATTGTACAACACGGTTGATTCCATTATTGTTGGGAATTTTGTGGGCAGCGATGCTTTGGCGGCCGTAGGATCCGGGGGAACGCTGGCCTATCTTTTAATCGGGTTCTGTATCGGAGCGTCTACCGGAGCCGGTGTGGTGATTGCGCAGTTTTATGGAGCAAAGGATAAAGAGGGCATCCGCAAGTCTGTACATACTACGATTGCCCTGGGCGTAATTGCCGGAATTATTCTGACTGCGGCTGGGATTCTATTGTCGCCGGTGCTGTTAAAAGCAATGGGAACGCCCAAAGAAGTATTTGATCCGGCGGTGGATTATCTGCAGGTTTATTTTGGAGGAATTGTGTTTTCTGTGCTTTACAATATGTGTGCGGGGATACTTAATGCAGTGGGAAATTCGAAACGTTCCCTGATTTATCTGATGATTGCTGCGGTTTCCAATATTTTCTTGGATTTGTTTTTTGTGGTGGTTCTTAAGATGGGAATTATAGGAGCTGCATTGGCTACGGATATCAGCCAGCTGTTGTCCTGTGTATTTATCCTTCGTTTTCTTGTGCGAAGTGATGCGGAGTATAAAGTGAATTTAAGAGAGATACGTTTTTATGGCAATCTTCCCGGGAAGATACTAAAGATTGGATTCCCTACCGGAATTCAGAATATCGTTATCTCATTGTCCAATGTGGTAGTACAGTCCAGTGTGAACAGCTTTGGAGCAACGGCCATGGCAGGATTTGCCGCATATATGAAGATTGATGGATTTAATATTCTTCCGGTTCTGAGTTTCAGCATGGCAGCGACGACCTTTGCCGGACAGAATATTGGAGCCGGACATTATGACCGTGTAAGAAAAGGACTTCGTGTTTCGGTTGGAATGGGGGTTGTGTATACTGTTCTGATAGGGGGTTTGCTATTGCTTTTTGCACCTCAGGTTATTGGAGTTTTTACTGCGAATGAAAAAGTAGTGGAGTATGGTGTCTATATTATGAAGTATTTCTGTCCGTTTTATTGGATGCTGGGAATTCTGCATGTGGCGGCCGGTACGATACGGGGAACAGGAAAAACAATGGAAGCTATGGTGATTTTTTTGCTGTCGCTGTGCGTATTCCGTGTAATCTGGATCTGGGGAACCATGTATTTTATACGCAGTATTGGAAGTGTGATGACCGGGTATCCGGTTTCCTGGTTCGCTGGCATGGCTATGATGCTATGGTATCTGTGGAGAGGAAAGTGGATGCCGTTTAAGGGTAGGCAATCATAAAAAACAGAGGGATCTGATGAAAGGAGAATCAAGGTATGCCTTCATTTTTAAGAGATATCCAGGCGTTTTACGGAACCGGTGAACGGAATGAACGAGGACAGACTTTGGAGGAATTCTTGGAAGAATATGACCCGGGAAAGTATCCGGCGCCCAGTTGTACTACAGATGCGGTGATTCTGGAGTATCCGGCAGGAATGAGTAAGAATCTGGAAGGCCTTCGGATACTGCTGGTAAAAAGGAGGAATCATCCCAGTATTGGATTCTGGGCTTTGCCGGGTGGTTTCATACAGCTAAGAGAAGACCTGGAGGATACGGCACGCCGGGAGCTGGAAGAGGAGACTGGGGTAGCGGGCATAGAAATGGAACAATTGGCTACATACGGGAACTGTGACAGAGATCCGAGAAATCGTGTGATTACCACGGCTTATATGGCACTGATCCCGGCGGATTCTGTGAAGGTTCGCGCAGGAGATGACGCTGCGGATGCTGTCTGGTGTGATGTGCGGCTGACCAGGAATGGGAACGAGAGCTGCGAGCGAAATGGCAGGAAGTTTCTCCGTGAAGAATGTTGCCTGAAACTGACGAATGAGGAACGGAATCTGCATATGGAAGTTCTGGTAGAACATCTATGGACCAGCGGGTGGATCCGGGAACAGTATTACAGGGTGATGGAACCCGGATTTATAGCGGCAGATCACGGGGCGATCATGGTTCAGGCGTTGGTGACGATACAGGAACGGTTTGAGGGGAAGATCTTATAGGATTTGCCTTGTTTCGCTTTATGATTTATGATAAGATAAGTTGCAATATATGGATAATGAGGAGGAAAAACATGGGAGAAGAAGTGGTTTCCAGGAATTTTATCGAACAGGAAATAGATAAGGATCTGGCAGAAGGAGTATATCAAGAAGTATGTACCAGGTTTCCGCCTGAACCGAATGGATATCTGCACATTGGACATGCAAAGTCCATTTTGCTTAATTATGGACTGGCTCAGAAGTACAATGGAACCTTCCATCTCCGGTTTGATGATACGAATCCAACGAAGGAAGATATGGAATTCGTGGAATCGATCAAAGAAGATGTGAGCTGGTTAGGCGCCGACTGGAAGGAGCATCTGTATTTTGCTTCGGATTATTTTGATATTATGTATGAATGTGCGTTAAAGCTGATCCGGAAAGGTAAAGCATTTGTCTGTGATCTTACGGCAGATGAGATGAGAGAGTACCGGGGAACTTTGACGGAGCCGGGAAAGAACAGCCCGTACAGAGACCGGACGGTGGAAGAAAATCTGCGGCTGTTTGAAGAGATGAAAGCGGGAAAATATAAGGACGGGGAGAAGGTGCTGCGCGCAAAGATTGATATGGCGTCTCCGAATATCAATATGAGGGATCCGGTCATTTACCGGGTAGCACATATGACGCACCACAATACGGGGGATAAATGGTGCATCTATCCGATGTATGATTTTGCGCATCCGATTGAAGATGCGGTGGAAAAGATCACACATTCCATCTGTACGCTGGAATTTGAAGATCACCGGCCGCTTTATGACTGGGTGGTCCGGGAATGTGAATTTGATCCGGCGCCAAGACAGATTGAGTTTTCCAAGCTATATCTGACCAATGTGGTTACCGGTAAACGTTATATTAAGAAGCTGGTAATGGATGGAATTGTAGACGGATGGGACGATCCGAGACTTGTATCTATAGCGGCTCTGCGCAGACGGGGATTTACACCGGAATCTATCAAGAAGTTCGTAGAATTGTGCGGAGTATCTAAGAGCCAGAGTTCTGTAGATTATGCTATGCTGGAGTATTGCATCCGCGAGGATCTGAAGCTGAAGCGGCCTCGTATGATGGCGGTGCTTGATCCGATCCGGCTGGTAATTGATAATTATCCGGAGGGAGAGACCGAATATCTGGATGTGGATAACAACCTGGAAAATCCGGAACTGGGGACCAGAAAAGTTCCGTTTTGCCGTGAGCTGTATATTGAACGGGATGATTTTATGATTGAACCGCCGAAGAAATATTTCCGTCTATTTCCGGGAAATGAAGTGCGCTTGATGAATGCTTACTTTGTGACTTGTGTAAGTTATGAAACAGATGAAGATGGCAATGTAACAGTGGTGCACTGTACCTATGATCCGGAAACCAAGTGCGGCACCGGATTCACAGGACGGAAAGTAAAGGGTACGATTCACTGGGTAGCGGCGCCCTATGCAAAGCAGGCGGAAGTAAGACTGTATGAAAATCTGGTGGATGAAGAAAAAGGAGTGTACAACAAAGAGGACGGTTCCTTGAACCTGAATCCTAATTCCCTGGAAATCCGCAGGAATTGTTATGTGGAAGACGGATTTGGGGATGCCGGAGCGCATGACAGCTTCCAGTTTGTAAGAAACGGATATTTTTGTATTGATTCCAGAGATTCTTCGCCGGACCATCTGGTGTTTAACCGGATTGTATCTCTGAAGAGCTCGTTTAAATTGCCAAAATAGATAGAGATTAAATAGAATGAATGAATTGACGATTAATCTCAGGACAGAAAGCAAAACACCGTTATACGAACAGATCTACGCTTATATCAAAGAAGATATCCGGAATGGAAGAATTCCCTGCAAAGAAAAGCTGCCCTCCACCCGGGCGCTGGCAAAACATCTGGAAGTGAGCCGGAGCACGGTGGAGCTTGCATATGAGCAATTGCTGTCGGAAGGGTATATTGAGGCGGAGCCTTATAAAGGGTATTACGCAGCGCAGATCGAGGATCTGTATCATTTGCAGAAGACAAAAGCGCAGGTACAGACAGTGGAACAGCCCCGGGAAAAGTATCGCTACGACTTTACACCCAATGGAGTAGATTTGAAAAGCTTTCCCTATAATGTGTGGAGAAAGCTGTCGAAAGAAATTCTGGTGGACGATAAAACGGAGCTATTTCGCAGCGGGGATTCCAAAGGGGAATATGGTTTCCGCCGTGCGATATGTAGCTATCTGTACCAGGCAAGAGGAGTGGAATGCGACCCGGGACAGATCATTATAGGAGCAGGAAGCGATTATCTTCTGATGCTGCTTTGTGCATTGCTTGGCACGCATCATAGAATTGCGTTCGAAGATCCCACCTATATGCAGGCGTATCGGCTGTTTTCCTGTCTGTCGTATGAACTCATTCCGGTAGGGATGGATAAAAATGGCATGAAAGTATCGGAACTTGCGCAGACAGACGCGGATATTGCGTATGTGACACCGTCTCACCAGTATCCTACGGGAATTGTTATGCCTATCCGAAGGAGGCTGGAGCTGCTTCGTTGGGCAGACGAATGTGACGGAAGATATATTATTGAGGACGATTATGACAGCGAGTTCCGATACAAAGGAAAGCCAATCCCATCTCTGCAAGGATATGACGCCCATGATAAAGTTATTTATCTGGGAACCTTTTCAAAATCCATCGCACCGGCCATCCGGCTCAGCTACATGGTGCTTCCGGCTCCTCTGATGGAACAGTATGAACAAAAAACCCGGTTTATCAGTTCAACGGTATCGAAAGTAGACCAGATGATCGTTCAGCGTTTTATAGAGGAAGGATATTTTGAGCGGCATCTGAATAAGACAAGGGCGCTGTACAGAAGCAGACATGATGTGCTGATTGAAGAATTGAAACCATTATCATCGGTTTTAAAAATCTCAGGAGAACACGCCGGTGTACATCTGCTTCTTACGTTCCGGAACGGTTCTACAGAAGCAGAACTTATAGAACAGGCGGGGCGGGAAGGAATCCGAGTTTACGGGATGTCAGATTACCGGATCCGGAAAGACAGGGAGAAGGAGGCAACTATTCTTCTGGGATATGCGAATCTGACGGAGAATCAGATTAAAAATGCAGTGAGAATTTTAAGAGACTGCTGGATATAAAAAGGATTGCACCGACATGATGCCGGGGCAATCCTTTTTCAATGGCAACGTTCACAATTCCGGAATATGTTTTTGCCACCTCCGGTAATTATATCTGTTGAGCTTCAGATTCATCAGTGCTTTTGGATTTGTCGTTATCTTCAGGTTCTCCGTTTTCTTCTGCAGCAACGGATCCGGAATCTTCTTTTTCCTCATTTTTAGGAGTTAAAGAGACATATTCGCGGTCAGAAGCAGGTTTCAGATCGCTGTCGAGGTCAAAATCTTCGTCCTCGAAATCTTCAGAGAAGTCTTCCTCCGTATCAGAACCAGACTTCTTAAAATAATAGATGATGCCTGCAAGGGCACCGCCCACAGCGGCTATTCCCAAGATTCGTTTTATCCATTTTGCCATCTTATGCAGCTCCTTTCGTCATTCTATGAATTCTATCATAGCATATATTCTTAGATTTTTCCTTAAAAATCGTAAGAAAATACATGGAAGTTGAGATGCAGCGCGAATTATGGTAGACTGAGGTGGAACGTTAAGATGAGTCGGCAAGGAAAGGACATTGAAGATGAACAGAACAGAAAGAACAAGTACGGCAAAGAAAGGATTCTTCCGGATAGTGTTCAGCCGGACGGGTATCATTCTTCTTTTGCTGCTTATACAGCTGATACTTGTAATGAGCTATGTATATTATCTTCAGGAATACATGCATTATATTTATGGAGCGATTATGATTCTGGAGGTGATTGTTTTAATATATCTCATTAACGCGGAAGGAAATCCGGCTTTCAAGATGACCTGGATGCTTTGTGTGCTGGCGTTTCCTATTATAGGAGTAGTGTTTTATATTTTTGTCAAGATGCAGTTTGGAACCAGATATATGAAGAAAAGGCTTGATACGACAAAGATCGAGACTGACCAGTATATGCAGCAGGATCCGGATGTAGTGGCAGCCATCTGGGCCAGCAAGTCGGCGAATGCGAATCTTTCCCATTATCTTTCGAATCAGTTGGGATTTCCTACATACCGGAATACAGAGGTCCGTTATTTCCCACTGGGAGAATATAAGTTCCGCGCGATGATGGAAGAGCTGAAAAAAGCGGAAAAATACATATTTATGGAATACTTTATTGTAGAGAAAGGGTATATGTGGGGAAATATCCTGCGTGTGCTGAGACAAAAGGCAGCGGAAGGCGTGGAGGTCCGCTTTATGTACGACGGGATGTGTGCAATCTCCATGCTTCCGTATAATTATCCGGATCAGATTCGCAGATATGGGATCAAATGTAAGATGGTGAACCCTGTAAAACCGTTTTTGTCCACTACGCAGAACAATCGTGACCATCGAAAGATCTGTGTGATAGACGGTAAGGTCGGTTTTACGGGTGGCGTAAACCTGGGAGACGAGTATATCAACCGGAAGGTTCGATTCGGACACTGGAAAGATACGGCGGTTATGCTGAAAGGGGATGCGGTGCAGAGTCTGACGATGATTTTTCTGCAGATGTGGAATGTGGATGAGAAGAAACCGGATGCTTATCACCGTTATCTGACGAAACCAGCGAATGGATTAAAACGGGAATTAGGGTATGTAATCCCTTATGCAGACAGCCCGTTTGATAATGAAAATGTAGGAGAAGAGGTTTATTTTCACATACTGAACCATGCAAAAAAATATGTGCATATTATGACGCCGTACCTGATCCTGGACAATGAGATGCTTACCACTCTGAAACGGGTGGCAAAAAGCGGGATAGAGGTGATCATTATCATGCCGCATATCCCGGACAAATGGTATGCGTTTGCGGTTGCCAAAACATATTATGAAGAGCTGATCAAAGGAGGAGTTCAGATTTATGAGTATACACCCGGATTTGTGCATGCCAAGGTGTTTGTGTCGGATGACGATACGGCAAGCGTAGGAACTATTAATCTGGACTACCGGAGCCTGTACCTGCATTTTGAATGTGGTACATTCATCTATAATAATTCAGAAATAGATAAGATCGAAAGAGATTTCCAGCACACGCTTGAAAAGTGCCATAAAGTAACATTGATTGAAGTGAGAAAACGTACCCTGCTTACGAAGATTGTGGGGCAGGTGCTCCGAATGATCGCACCGTTAATGTGATTGGAATCAAAATTCAAAAGAACTAATAAAATACTTTTATATGACGGAGAATTGTAGTATAATTCATAAGTGGTGAAAAAGTCAGTATATTCTACAGGAGGAATGAATATGGTAAAAGCGGTAGTGGGCGCAAACTGGGGAGACGAGGGTAAAGGGAAGATCACCGACATGCTTGCCCAAGAAGCGGATATTATTGTAAGATTTCAGGGTGGAGCAAATGCAGGACATACGATCATAAATGATTATGGCAAGTTCGCGCTGCATACGCTTCCTTCCGGTGTTTTCTACGGACATACCACCAGTATCATCGGAAACGGTGTTGCACTTGATATACCGGTGCTGTTTAAAGAGATACAGTCTATTATTGACCGCGATGTGCCGATGCCGAAGATTCTTGTATCGGATCGTGCGCAGATGGTGATGTCCTATCATAAAAATTTTGACGCATATGAAGAAGAACGACTGGGAGGAAAATCCTTTGGATCTACCAAGTCCGGTATTGCGCCGTTCTATTCCGATAAATATGCGAAAATCGGATTCCAGGTCAGCGAGCTTTTTGATGATGAACTTCTGAAAGAAAAGGTGGTTCGGGTAGCGGAACAGAAGAATGTGATTCTGGAGCATCTGTATCACAAGCCTGCAATTGATCCGGATGAACTTTATCAGGAATTACAGGAATATAAGAAAATGGTAGAGCCATATGTATGTGATACTGCGCTTTATCTCCATAATGCTTTGAAAGAAGGCAAAGAGATACTGCTGGAAGGTCAGCTTGGCACGCTGAAGGATCCGGACCACGGAATCTATCCTATGGTTACTTCTTCTTCCACACTGGCAGCATATGGAGCCATCGGAGCAGGGGTTCCGCCGTATGAGATCCAGAAGGTAATTACGGTTTGCAAAGCCTACTCAAGCGCCGTGGGAGCAGGAGCTTTCGTCAGCGAGATCTTTGGAGAGGAAGCAGATGAACTGAGACGGCGCGGCGGCGATGGCGGAGAGTTTGGAGCGACGACCGGACGTCCCAGAAGAATGGGATGGTTCGACTGCGTAGCTTCAAAATATGGATGCCGTATGCAGGGAGCAACCGATGTCGCATTTACAGTTTTGGATGTACTGGGGTATCTGGATGAAATTCCAGTCTGCGTCGGATATGAGATTGACGGGCAGGTGACAACAGAATTCCCGACCACACATCTGCTGGAAAAGGCAAAACCGGTATTGGAGAAACTGCCCGGTTGGAAATGCGATATCAGAGGCATTAAAAAGTATGAAGATCTTCCGGAAAAATGCAGAAACTATGTGGAATTTGTAGAAAAACAAATTGGATTTCCAATTACCATGGTGTCGAACGGGCCAGGAAGAAATGATATTATTTATCGGTAAAAAGACAGGCGGATATGACCTTTTGGGAGTATCCGCCTGTCTTTTGTAATAGCGACGGGTCAAAGTCTGTGCTTGCAGGAGACATTGGATGCCGCTTACAATCCTGAGATATGCCTGCCGGCGCTTTTGGTGATTAAGAGTATTCTAAGATTATCTTTATATTTTAGCCACAATACGGTCACATTTTATGCATAAAATGAGAATTGTAACAATATAATAATAATGTCGGAACCAAGGGGCGGGGTATAGATAAGATGACAGGAGGGATATTATGCATAAAAAAGACTGGGAACTGCCCGAAAACAGTGTGATTTCCATTGAAGAATACCTGGACAGAAGAAAAGACCGTAAAAAAGAGACAGACAAGAAGCAAAATGAGGATATACTGCCGTTTGAAATCTATCTTTCATCGTCCTTGTCCTGGTCGTAATGCAATACACGGTATAGCAGCGCACCGGCGTACAGAAGAACCGGGATCAGAATCGTACAGCCGATGGATGCCCGCAGAAGGGCAGAGGCTGCAGGGTGGTCAATTAATGAGAATATGAATGTGCTGAGATACATAAGAAATAAGAGTACAGCTCCGGCGCCGGCTAGAATACGTTTTGCTTTTTTCATTGGAATCATCCTTTACATCTGAATTAGACTTTAGTATATTATATAGAGTACAATAAAAAAATGCAAATAATTACAAAGGAGTATCATGATATGAGTCGTACATTACTGGAACAATGGAGAGATGTCGCATATAACGAAGGCGCAGACAGGGGCCAGCTTCAGCGGTTCTGGGGGACCTATTTTCAGATTGAAAAAGAAATTTACGAACAGTTGCTTTCCAATCCTGATGAAGCGGTGAAAGGAACGGTGAAAGAGCTGGCGGAGAAGTATGGTCAGGAAGTGCTGACTATGGTTGGTTTTCTGGATGGGATTAATGAGAGTCTGAAGGAAGAAAACCCGATTGAGACTATGGATGAAGATACGGTGGTCAGTCTGGAATTCGACAAGGAGAAACTGTACAAAAATATGGTTGCTGCAAAAGCAGACTGGCTATATGAACTGCCACAGTGGAAAGAAATCTATTCGGAAGATGAGCTGAAAAAATTGTATAAAGAGCAAAAAGAATCTACCACAATCCGCAAAGAGAAAAAGATTGGCCGGAATGATCCTTGCCCCTGCGGCTCCGGTAAAAAATATAAAAAATGCTGTGGCAGATAGTTCTGACTGCAGCCGGAATTTTGTGCCTGGCCTATTATGGACTGATCTGTGCCGTGCTTAGAAAATGGAGCACTACTTTTTCCAGATTCTGGATTGCGGCTGGAATTTTGTTTGGAATATGCGGACAGGTACCAGAAAACAGCGGGGCAAGACGCCCGCTGTTTTGCTTTCTGGCTTGTTCGGCTATTTTGTTTATCTATACACAGATCCGGATTATACAGGGGATGTATGCAGGAATAACGGATAGATGTTCTGTGCTTATTGTATTGGGAGCACATGTGGAAGGGCGGCAGATTTCAGAATCGCTCCGAAGGAGACTTGCCCGGTCATATCAGTATTACATAGATGACCCAAATGTCCGTATTATTGTTTCCGGCGGGAAAGGAAAGGGTGAAGATATTACAGAAGCAGAAGCTATGAAAGACTATCTTCTGCAAAGAGGAGTGCCTGAAGAAAAGATACTGTGTGAGGACAGATCCACAACGACAAAGGAGAATCTGCTCTATTCTTTCCGTTATCTCCGAAGTTCAAAAGAAACGGTGGGGATTGTTACAAATAATTTTCATGCATACCGTGCTTTTGCATTGGCACGCAGGCTGGGTTATGAGCGGGTGCTTCCGGTACCCTGTGGATGTCCGCCTGTTTTGTTTGTGAACTACATGGTCCGGGAGTTTTTTGCAGTCTGGAAGATGTGGCTGTCACGCTAAAAACAGTTGACAAAGCAAATGGCAATGATATAATGTATGCATATACGTTTAACGCGTTGACGAGACGAGTAGGCTGGGAAAGAGATGACAGAGAGAGAAGCCGCAGGCTGCAAGCTTCTTATCTTGGAACCTTCTGAAAACTACCTCTGAGCGGCTGAAAACAGTCCGGTGATTCCGTTATAATCAGTAATAAGTGGTTACGGCAGTTTTAAACTGTTGTTTCAATCAGGGTGGAACCGCGAGAATAACTCGTCCCTTACAGCTCGATGCTGTAAGGGAATTTTTTATGTCAGCGACGAGCTAAAGTCCGGGTTTATCCGACGGTTTTTCACGCCAGGGATGCCAGAAGGAGGACAAAAGATGGGTGTTCAGGAAGTGTATCGGCACAAAGTACAGTATTATGAAACTGATCAGATGGGAATTGTTCATCATTCCAATTATATCCGATGGTTTGAAGAAGCACGTACCGATTATATGGAGCGGATGGGACTTGGATATGACAGGATGGAAGCGGAAGGAATATTAAGTCCGGTTCTGTCTGTAGAAGCGGACTATCTGCGCATGGTACATTTTGGCGATACGGTTTCTATTACGTGCAGCATCAAATCATATAACGGGATTAAACTGTTTATTGGCTATGAGGTGATTTTGGACAAAACGCAGATGGTACACTGCAGAGGGACGACCAAACATTGTTTCATTAACCGGGAAGGGAAACCCTTGTCGTTAAAACAGTCTTCCCCGGAATTTCATGAAATGTTTCAGGCGGGGTTAAGCAAATAAAGGTATAAAATAAAAGAAAGGATAAATGGATATGAAGATTACATTAAAAGACGGTTCTGTAAAAGAATATGCAGGAAGTATGACAGTTCTGGATATCGCAAAAGATATCAGTGAAGGACTTGCAAGAGCGGCAACATCCGCTAAAGTGAATGGAGAAACGGTTGATCTCAGGACAGAAATTGCTGAAGATTGTGAACTGGAATTGCTTACCTTTGACTCGGAGGATGGAAAAAGCGCATTCTGGCATACGACATCTCATATCATGGCGCAGGCTGTGAAACGCTTGTATCCGGAAACAAAGCTTGCAATCGGACCGTCCATCGATCACGGATTCTATTACGACCTGGACAGGGAGACTCCATTTACAACGGAAGATCTGGAAAAGATTGAGGCGGAAATGAAGAAAATCGTGAAAGAGGCGCTGCCCATCGAACGGTTTACCATGGACAGAGACGAGGCGGTCTCTTATTTTAAAGAAAAAGATGAACCCTATAAAGTGGAACTGGTGGAGGATCTTCCGGAAGGAGAGGAGATTAGCTTCTACCGGCAGGGGGAATTTACTGATCTGTGTGCGGGACCGCATCTGATGACGACAAAAAATGTAAAGGCAGTCAAACTGACCAGCCTGGCCGGAGCGTACTGGAGGGGCAGTGAAAAGAATAAGATGCTGACCAGAATCTACGGAATTTCTTATCCGAAGAAAACACAGCTGGACGAATATCTGCATATGATGGAAGAAGCAAAAAAGAGAGATCACAGAAAACTTGGAAAAGAACTGGGACTGTTCATGATGTGTGAGGAAGGTCCGGGATTTCCGTTTTTCCTTCCGAAGGGAATGGTGCTGAAAAACACATTGCTGGATTACTGGAGAGATCTGCACAAAAAGAATGGATACGTGGAAATCTCAACACCAATTATTCTGAGCAGGCATTTATGGGAGAATTCCGGACACTGGGATCATTACAAAGATAATATGTATACAACAGTGATTGATGAAGAAGATTTTGCGGTGAAGCCGATGAACTGTCCGGGAGGAATGCTGGTGTATAAATCAGAACCTCATTCTTACAAAGATCTGCCGCTGCGTGCCGGAGAACTTGGCCTGGTACACAGACATGAAAAATCAGGAGCCTTGCACGGGCTTTTCCGTGTTCGCTGCTTTACGCAGGATGATGCGCATATTTTCATGACTCCGGATCAGATTCGGGATGAGATTAAGGGAGTTGCCCGTCTGATCGACGAAGTATACAGCCTTTTTGGATTCAAGTATCATGTGGAATTATCCACACGTCCGGAAGACAGTATGGGAAGTGATGAAGACTGGGAGATGGCAACTAACGGTCTGAGAGGAGCTTTGGATGATCTGGGACTGGAGTATGTAGTCAATGAGGGCGACGGTGCATTTTATGGTCCGAAGATTGATTTCCATCTGGAGGATTCTATCGGACGAACCTGGCAGTGCGGAACCATTCAGCTGGATATGCAGATGCCTCAGAGATTTGATCTGGAATATACCGGAGCGGATGGAGAGAAACATCGTCCCGTTATGATTCACCGGGTCGCATTTGGATCCATTGAACGATTTATCGGAATTTTGATCGAGCATTTTGCGGGTGCATTCCCCACCTGGCTGTCTCCAGTTCAGGTGAAGGTTCTTCCAATATCAGATAAGTATATGGATTATGGAAAACAGGTGCTGGCAAAGCTGGAAGAGGCGGGTATCCGGGCAGAGATCGATACCAGAGCTGAGAAGATTGGATATAAGATCCGCGAAGCACAGGTGAACAAAATCCCGTACATGCTGGTGGTGGGAGCGAAAGAGGAAGAAACAGAAGTTGTTTCTGTCAGAAGCCGTTTC
>CASEIR010000042.1 GCA_949287925.1 uncultured Lachnospiraceae bacterium | reverse complement strand
TTCGGCAGCTTACCCAGAACCTGGGCAAGGGTCTCAGGACCGATCTTGGCCGCTCAGCCTGCCGTCTTGCTTAACTGCGTCAGTTTTACATCTGTAATCATACTTTCGCTTCCTCCTCTCCTCCGCCACAGACGCCTGTAACGGAACCTTCATCCCAGCCGGGATCCGTGTGTCAGAATGATCCTGTCCGCAAAAAAACCACAAGGAAGTCCGAAGTATTTTTTTACATCGCGGCGTTCCTTGTGGAAATCTTACGAAAATTCAATCTGAGTATTTTTACCAAATCATTCCTTACGGTTTGATGATCTTAGATGCTCCAGCCAGCGTCTCTACAATACTGTACATATTGGTAACAGAACCTACCGCCAGCTTTTCTTTCAGTCCATAGTAGTCCAGACATGTCCCACATGTAAGGATCTCTACTCCCTGAGCTTCCAGCGACTTCAGGTCTTCCAATGAATCGGATCCTTCCGTCGTCAGAGTCGCTCCTCCGTTATAGAACACCATGGTCTTTGGCAGTGTGTCCAGCTGAGTTACTGCAAAGATAAATCCTTTAATAAGGACTTTCCCAAGCTCATCATTTCCGCTTCCCATACGGTCAGATGCGACAGCTACTACCAGATTGCCTCTGGAATCCGGTACGCAGGACGCCTCTTCCGGTGTCTCTGCAGCTACTGCGCCTTTCATCTGAATGGTAATCTTAAATTCCGCATCGCCAAGCTTTTCTGAAGATACCTGTCCGCCTGCGCCGGCTGCCATCTTGGTCACATTCTGGACAGCAATCTCATTGTCCACCAGCACCTCGATCACTTCCGGCCCTGTAAGCGCCTGCATTGCCTTTTTGGTTTTTACAACCGGGATTGGGCAATTATCTCCCATTGCGTTGACTGTAATCATATCTGTTCCGCCTTTCTTTTCCGTCATTACCTTCAACACTTATAGAGATATTCTATCACTATAGGTTCGAAAGGTAAATGGCTTTTTCTGTATTTATGAAAATATTTTTTCATGCTGTTTCTTATCCGATCCCCACACGCTGCGGCCGGAACCGTTCATACTCCCGCATCTCCATGACGCGATACACACCGCCGCTGTAGCAGGCGGGCTTTAAACCTCCCTGATGGAATACCCGCAGAAACTCTTCCATCGTGCGTACCTCCTCCGGGAAATATGTCGCGCACACTCCCACCTTCTCCGGTACATGACAATCACTTGCCCCCACAGTACGAAGTCCCAGCCGCCCCGCATATCTGGCTGCCTTCCGGCATGCAGCAGCCGAGGTGCTTCCATTGAGCACTTCTACACCGTCCAGTCCCTTCACGTCCAACAGCGCCTCTCCAAGGCCTCTTCCGTTATTGCGGAATGGATGCGCCGCAAAACAGACGCCTCCCTGGGCTTTCACCAGATCGATAAAATCCTGCGCCGGGATTCGCTCTTTTGGATAGTCTTCAATGCCAAAGGCCACGATATCCCCCTGCAGGGAATAATATTCAATTCCCACAAAAACCGGGAAATCAGCTATCTTCGAATATTCGGCCGCATACTCTCTAAGCCCCATGCTGTCATGATCCGTAATACTGATCCCGTCAAGGCCTCTTGCCCTGGCAATATCCACCATCTGTGAAAGCTTCAGAAAGCTGTCAGCAGAGCAGGTCATCTCATGCATGTGCAGATCAATAAACATAATTCCACCTTCCAATTATATATCAGACATTCCTGCTGCGTCACTACTTTTATTATAGGTATCCCGATTGCCGTATTCAAATCGACTTTTTTGATAAATAGCCGCACTTATAGATGCTGTCTATTTTCAGGACTATGATTCCATTTTCCCGGCCTTCATGCTATAATCTTATCGATATAACATAGAGCGAACAGAAAGGATAGCATTATGTGGATTGCAGATCAATGGAAAGATTATGAAGTGATAGATTGCAGCAGAGGAGAGAAACTGGAACGATGGGGCGATTACATCCTGGTCCGTCCGGATCCCCAGGTAATCTGGGACACCCCCCGCGCGCACCGCGGATGGACGCACATGAACGGTCATTACCACCGCAGTAAGAAAGGAGGCGGGGAATGGGAATTCTTCCGTCTTCCTGAGCAGTGGCAGATCCATTACAAGGACCTGACTTTCAACCTAAAGCCTTTCAGCTTCAAGCACACCGGCCTGTTCCCGGAACAGGCTGCTAACTGGGACTGGTTTTCCGAAAAGATTCGCAGCGCTAAAAGACCGGTTAAAGTGCTGAACCTCTTCGCCTACACCGGCGGCGCCACGCTGGCAGCCGCCTCGGCAGGCGCCAGCGTCACTCATGTGGACGCCTCCAAAGGCATGGTAGCATGGGCCAAAGAAAATGCGGCATCTTCCGGTCTGGCCGACCGTCCGATCCGCTGGCTGGTGGATGACTGTGTCAAATTTGTAGAGCGGGAGATCCGCCGGGGCAACCATTATGACGCTATCATCATGGATCCGCCCTCCTACGGCCGCGGTCCCAAGGGTGAGATCTGGAAAATCGAAGATGCCATCCATCCGCTCATTAAGCTGTGTACCAAGATCCTGTCCGATGACCCTTTGTTCTTCCTGGTGAATTCCTATACCACCGGTCTTGCTCCTGCTGTGCTGACCTATATGATCGGCACAGAACTGAAAGCCTGGAGCGGGCATGTTGATTCTCAGGAAATCGGCCTGCCGGTAACTTGCTCCGGCCTGGTGCTCCCCTGCGGCGCATCCGGGCGCTGGGAGCGTTGATCCTGGATTGATTTTCTAAACGGATACTTCCCGCATATGTTCCAGCAGCGGAATCACATCCCGAAGCGTACTGCAGATTCTGAAGATCATGGGCCGTATCTCCTCCGGCGGCTGCACCAGATCCGGCACCGCAACCGTCAGAAGCCCTGCACAGTGCGCGGAACGGATTCCCGCAGGCGCGTCTTCCAGCGCCATGCAAGTTCGCGGAGGAAGGTCCAGGCATCCGCAGGCGCGCAGGTAGATCTCCGGATCCGGCTTTGCGCGGCTTACCATATCGCCATAAACTCCACCGTCAAAATAAGAAAAGATACCGGCCTGTTTCAGATTGTTCCACGCATATTCCCTGCGTGAAGACGTAGCAATTCCGATCCGGTATCCTTTTTCTTTTGCGTATTCCAGAAGTTCCAGGGCTCCCGGCTTCACCGGCAGCCCTTCCCTGGATACAATCTGATAAAACTGTTCCCTGGCATGCTGCGCAAACTCCCTGCAAGGGAAATCCTCTCCTATATGTTTTCGGAAATAAGCATTCCGCCCATCCAGGTTCATACCAAGCGTATGATAAATACACTCTCCCATATGGGGATATCCCAGACTCGTTCCCGCCAGCTCCCAGGATCGCTGCACGATCCGCTCCGAGTCAAAGAGCAGACCGTCCATATCAAAGACCAGACCACAAATATTTCTATCTCTTTCCATCAGAAATTGATATCCTGTCCCAGAGCATCTTTTAAATAAGTGGCCACCTCTTCCAGCTTATGAACGATCTCCATCTTCTCTTCGTAAGCCTCCCCTTCCATTTCCACATTGATCAGACACTGTTGAATATGTTTTACTTCTTTAATCAGTTCTTCTGTCATATCTTCATCCCCCTGTTTTAAGTTTTCTTCTTTTTAGTATACCACATCCGAATCCTTTCCGACACAGGCAATTTATGTTACACTGGTAACAGTAAACATGACAGGAGGAATCAAAAATGAAACTTATGATCGCATCCGACATTCACGGTTCTGCCTATTACTGCCGCAGAATGATCGACGCATATGAACAAGAACAGGCAGACCGGCTGCTTCTTCTGGGTGATATTCTCTACCACGGTCCCCGCAATGACCTCCCAAGAGATTACGACCCAAAAGCGGTCATCTCCATGCTCAATCCTCTGAAACAATCACTTCTGTGTGTCCGTGGAAACTGTGATACCGAAGTAGACCAGATGGTGCTGGAATTCCCCATTCTGGCAGAATACTGCCTGCTGGATCTGGACGGACAGACCATCTTTGCCACCCACGGACATCATTTCCATCCTCAGAACCCTCCCATGCTGAAAGAGGGGGACATCCTGCTAAACGGACATACCCACATTCCGGCAAACCAGAATATGGGTATGTATACTTATATGAATCCGGGCTCTGTCGCCATCCCCAAGGAAGGATCCGCCCACGGATATATGATCGTTCACAACGGTTCTTTCTTCTGGAAAGATCTGGATGGAAATATTCTGAACATTTAATTTTCTGCGGCCAGGTTCAGCTCCACTTCTTCTCCGCTGCGCACATAGGAAATCTGATCTTCCATAATCTCTCGGAGCATCTCATACGCCCGTTCTCCCGTACAGTGCCCGGTGACAAACCGGGCCGGCAGTTCCCGCAGTTCCACGGCTGTCTGCCGTATCACCTGTGCCTCTTCTTCCGTATATTCTCCGTGCTTCATCATATGAAAACCGCTGATCACCAGATCCGGACAGCCGCCCCGGCGCTCCCGGTAAGCATCCAGAATATTCAGGATTCCGTTGTGGGCACAGCCGGATATCAGAATTTCCTTTCCTTCGCTGGAAATCACCAGATACTGCTCATGGACGAATGTATCCTGCACCAATACTCCTTGTTCTCGTACCTTCAATTCCCGGTTCCCTTCCGGCCACATCCGTCTTCCCGTCACATTGGTAAACAGGCTGAGTTCTTCATCAATCCGCAGATCACCGTTTACAACTACAATCTGCGGCAGCGCGCGCAGATCTCGCTCCAGTCCGATATAATGCAAACCAGAGGGACGATCATGATAATACTCTTCGAATACGCTTTCCCTTACATAGATCCGCGCCGTCGGATTAATCTGCGAAAAAGCCCGGATCCCGCCGCCATGATCGTAATGGCCATGACTCAGGATGAGAGCATCCACCGCTTTCAGATCAATGCCAAGCTTCTGCGCATTCTGCACAAATGCATCCGAAGCCCCGGTATCCACCAATAATTTATGCTGCTTCGTTTCTACATAAAAGCTCAGTCCATGCTCCGCCAGAAATTCTTCTCCGGACGCAAGATTTTCTACCAGATTCCATATTTTCATACCGGTATCCTCCTCTTTCCGGCCAGTTGTTCTCCGATATACTGGTTCAGTGTCTCTTCAATCTCCTCCATCCGGGCGGCCGTCTCCGGATCCGAATAAGGAATCCGGGCAATCATCCGGGTCACATAATCCTCTTTTCGGATAATGGCAAATGTCTCCCGGAAGTTGATGTCAAAAAAATACGCCATATATGAAACCCAGTAATCCATCTTCGTTTGCCGGTTTGCCGACAGAATCGATTCCTTTCGCCGGAACTGTTCCATCACAGCTTCCGTGATCTTCTGCCGTCCCACTTCCACTGCAGGCAGGTCCATGAAGGTCTCCACCGGATCTTCCAGCTTTACTCTGCAATTGTCCAGCTTATCCGCATCCCGGATCAGCCGGGCATGCAGAAGCGTCCGTTCATCTTCAATCCCTTCCAGACAGAAATCGCTGTGCCTGGCGATGGCCTCCCTGATAATTGGATCCCAGGTGTCTTCTTTTACAAACCGCCGGATCCATCCTTCCCCGAAGAGAAGCTCCACCCCGAAGCTGGCGTGATCCATGGTGCCGGGCTCAAAGCTGTCGAAACGCTTCAGCTGCTCAAACCGGCCAATATCATGCAGAAGACCGATCAGCCTTGCCAGCAGGATATCCTCCCGGTCAAGATTCATCCCTTCTGCAATTCTGCGGCTGCAGTCCATAACTCCATACGTATGTACGATCTTTAACCTTACTTTATCATCTTCTCGGTCATAATGATTCAGATAGTCCTCAAATTGCCGAACAGCATATTCCAGATCCATATTTCCTTCCTCCTATCCCTTTGACGCATACCGGAATATCCGGTATAATTCTCATAAATCAAACATCAAAGGAGAATCCTGTTATGAATTTTAATTTCCAGCAGATTGCCCTGGCCCAGAAGCTCCATGGGCATCTGAATACATTTCGTCAGAATCATCCGAAATTCCCGATGTTTCTGGACGCCATATTCAAAGAAGCGCTCCGGGAAGGCACTGTGGTAGAATTCCATGTGACCACGCCGGAAGGCCGGGAGTATACATCGAATCTCCGGCTCCAGGAAAGTGACCTGGAATTCATAGAAACACTAAAATCTATGCGGTCCGGAATGTAGGATGTGCTTTTTGGCACTTCCGACAGCTCTGCCTGTCCTATGGATCGCATCGGCTGCGCAGGCCTTTACGCATTCTCCGCACCGGATACATTCCGGATGATTGGGCGTCTCCCATGTACGGATATCCATTTTGCATACCTCCCTGCATTTTCCACATCGGACGCAGGCCTGTGTATCGACCTGGTAACGGAATACTGCGAAGGAATTAAAAAAGCTGTAAAATGCCCCAAGCGGGCACAGATATTTACAGAAGGGCCGAAAAACCCATACCGCCAGCAGCGCCACAGCCAGCAGCACCAGAACTTTCCAGCCAAACAGCACACCGGCCGTTTCCCGCAGACTCTCTGTCATTCCCACCAGCGGAATTCCCGCAAACAGGGTACCACTGGGGCAGATATATTGACAGAACCAGGGCTTCCCCTGGCCTTGGATACCTGCTGCCAGAAGGGGAAGCAGTATCACGAACAGTGCCAGAACCAGATATTTCCCTTTTGTCAGGAACCGATGTCCAGGAAGATTTTTCCTTTTTTTCATAAATGGAATCTTATATAGCAAATCCTGGACCAGTCCAAAAGGGCACAGCCACCCGCATACAGTTCTTCCAAATACCGATCCAAACAGCAGCAAAAATCCTACTACATAGAAAGGAAAACTCTTCTCTCTTCCCGCCAGCGCAGACTGCAGAGAACCAATGGGACAGGAGCCCAGGGCTCCTGGGCAGGAATAGCAGTTCAGGCCCGGCACGCAGGCCTTCTTCAGCGGTCCTGTATAGATGCTTCCTGTGACGAAGCCATAGAAATATCCATTGGTCAGCGCCGCAAAAGCAGCCTGAACCCACAATCTTATCCGACTACCCAATTCCAATACACTCCAGACATATATAAATTCCTTTGATCCATACCGATTCTGACTGTCCCAGCCAGACGCCTGCCGCCAGGCACAATATACCGGCCAGAATCCCGGATCCTCTATACAGCCATACCCGGCTGCATTTACGCCGATTTCTTCTCATTACTGAACCTCATCCAAATGTTTATCTATAATCTGACGCCAGTCTTCCATGGATTTGCTGCCGGCATAGACTCCTCCCACCTGCTCTCCGTTCCGGTCGACAAAGATTGTCGTGGGAACCACATTAATCTTTTTGAGCACGCCATTCATCAGATCTTCCGATGCCGTCAGGTGCACATAATCCGCCCCCGTCTCCTCTACAATGCTGCAGGCGCTTTCATCTTCTGGTTCCATCACATCACTGATCAGACCTACAATCTGAAACTCCGCCTGTTCATAGGACCGGCTGAGTTCTCCCAGGTCCGGCATCTCATTGATACACGGGCCGCAGAAAGTCGCCCAGACATTCACCATCGTAAGTCCGGATTTTTCAAAGATCTCTTGATTAACTCTTTCGCCGTCCAATGTCTGCGTCTCAAAATCTCCAAAGACCTTTTCTTCATCTTCCGCGCCGGTCTCTTTTGTCTCCGGCTCTCCTCCAGGATTTTGGCACGCGGTAATTCCCAGGACTGCGGTACACAATATGACAAAGATTACTGCCCAATATTTTTTCATAATTTTCTCCTATTCTGCCTGTCTTTTCTTTGTTATATGTTGCGTATCCACAGTATAGCATATCTTCCGAAAATATTGAAACTTGTTTTTCATCTGTTTTCCATGTACTATTAATGAAAGAAGTGATCAAATCCGGCAGAGGAGGAACAGAGAATGGATCTTAGGAAACTGAAGGTAATGCTAAGCGTAGTCCAGCATGGCAGTTTTACAAAGGCAGGCGAAGATCTTGGCTATACCCAGTCAGGAATTACACAGATGATGAAATCTCTGGAACGGGAAGCCGGACTTCCTTTGTTTATAAAAACCCACCGAGGCGTTACACTGACTAAGGAAGGCGCCTCCCTTCTGCCGTCCATCCGAAAGCTCCTGTCGGCAAATGAGTCGCTCGACCAGGAAATTGCGTTTCTAAAAGGCGCAAAAAAAGGAACCATCCGTATCGGTTCCTTTATCAGCTGTGCTATTCACTGGATTCCGGAAATCATCGACAATTTCCAGAAAGACTACCCGGACGTAATCTTCGAAATCGTAGAGGGCGATGAAAGCGATCTGGCCGACTGGGTCGCCAATCAAAAAGTAGATATTGGCTTCACCAGTTATCAGCCGGATCAGTCCTATGACTTCATTCCAGTATATGACGACCCCATGCTGGCTGTCATGCCCAAAGGGCACCCCTTCTGCCGGTATGAAGAAATCCCCATCGAATGGTACGAAAATGAACCTTTTGTCGTGTCGGAATACACTTACGTCAATGTGGTGCATCAGCTCCTGAAAACGTATCATGTAAAACCCAACATTAAATACACCATGAGCAATGATTTCTCCATTCTCGCCATGGTTGAACACAATTTAGGCATCAGCATCCTCCCGGGTCTGGTGCTGCGGGGCCGAACCGGCAACTTTGAATACCGCCCTCTCAACCCCCATTCCTTTCGGAGGCTGGGAATGGCTATCGCTTCTCCCGACAATCTGTCTCCTGCCATTAAAATCTTCATCCGCTATGCCAGGAATTTTCTTTTGAATTAGTTTTTGTTATGTTTATAGCATACAATATAAGACAGCCACGTCATATGGCTGTCTTATGTATGTTGTTATGAGTTTTTATTACTCGCGTCATCGTTCTTATGCGTGTATTTCACTTTCTATTACACTATAGATTCCGTATGCTGCAACAATAGCTACAATTGCCCAACCGATCATATCTCACACCTCCCAAAAACATTCTCTCTTCCTGAAAAGTCTTAATCTCTCTTCCTGTTATGAGTATACTGCTTCTCTTGTGATTTGTGAAATGATGGTTTTTTATCTTGACATAAGAACTTATAATGGTTCTGACAATTCAGACTTATCCCCACAAGTTTTCCGGATACACTCCCTGAGCAATCAGATTTTTAAATGCATTTTCCACCGCAGGCTTATCCTCCTTATAGGTAACTCCAAACCATTTATCCTGCGTGTCCAGAACCTTAACCCTTGCGCGTCCTTCGTGAATCAGTTTGTCCACAATCGTGGGGAGAAGGTATTCCTTCTTGCAAGGATCCCCTTTCTGATTCTGAAGAAATTCGCAGAAACCAGCCTCCAGATATTCAATAAATTCCGGATAGCCCGCCCACATATTCATGGATACCCGGTCTTCTTCCGTAATCCACTTCTGAACCTCCGGATTATCACAGACAATCCGGCCGCTGTCATCTCTGCGAATTCCTGTCGTCTCAATTACCTTTGTCAGGATTCCTTCTTTATCTGCTTCGCAGATCCCGCGGGTAACGGCTCCATTGTCGCTGAGCGTATTCTTCAGCACAAAACCAGCCATCCCCATTTCAAATTCCTTTTTCTTTTCGGGCTGCGAAACCAGATAATCATGAAGCTTTACAAAAGCCTCTTTCCCGTAATAATCATCTGCATTAATGATAACAAAAGGCTCCTTCACCACATCTTTGCTGCAAAGAATCGCCTGGCCGGTACCCCAGGGCTTTGTTCGGCCTTCCGGAACCTTATAGCCTTCCGGCAGATCATCCAATTCCTGGAACACATATTCCACTTCGATATGCCGTCCGATCCGATCCCCAATCACACGTCTGAATTCCTGTTCTATATCTTTACGGATGATAAACACGACTTTATCGAATCCGGCCTCCTTCGCGTCATAGATGGAATAGTCCATGATAATCTCTCCGCCGGGTCCCATCTGCGCCAGCTGTTTGATTCCTCCTCCAAACCGGGATCCGATTCCGGCCGCCATAATAATCAGCGTAGTCTTCATCTTGACACCTCTCTTATTCTTTATAATCCTAATACGTCGGCGATCGCTCCCATCTCTTCCAACGCAACATCGATCAAATCATCCAGGCTAAGTCCGGTAAATTCAATCGCTTCCATATAGTCCCGGTTGGCTCCCGCCGCGAACCTCATCTCGTTAAAACGTTTCATAACCGATTTATGCTTTACGCTTGCAATTTTTTTATCCGGATAAATCTGAGCTACCGCTTTCAAAAAGCCGCTCATAGGGTCTGCTGCCAGAATAGCATACTGCAGCTTGGTCTTCGCCTTTACTCCGCTTTTGGGATTATGAGCACAGATCGCGTCGAACATCACTTTATCATCGACGCCTTCTTTTTTCAGGATCTCCACGGATGTGGGGCCATGCACACTCAGATCATTTTTCCAGTCACACTGTTCTTCATCCAGGTCATGCAGCAGACCTACGATCCCCCAGTACTCCACCTGATCCGGCTCCAGCCGTTTTGCCAGGCCCTTCATAATCGCTTCCACCGCATAAGAATGGGTAATATAATTCTCTCCTTTCATATATTTCATCAGAATCTCATGCGCCTGTTCTCTGTCCATTTTTCTACACTCCTTTATACAGTCTCTCTCTGTTTCTCATCTGATATACTGATATTTTGATTATACCGGAAACCTTTTCCAATGTCAAAATGAGACCTGCATACACAGGTCTCATTCTTCAGCTTCGATGGCTGTCTCTTTTCTTTTATTCTTCCGGTACTACGATCAGGTCCTTGGTAAAATGATTCAGTACCTCGCATCCATCTTCGGTAATAATTACCAGATCCTCGATACGGACTCCGATATTCTCATCCGGAAGATAGATACCCGGCTCAACAGAGAAGCACTGTCCCACCTGGATAATATCTTCGTTTACAGAAGATACATCGCCAAACTCATGATCCTCCAGACCGATGGAATGTCCGGTTCTGTGGGTAAAGTACTGTCCGTATCCCTTCTCTTCGATATAATTTCTTGCCGCCAGGTCTACGTCGCACATACGGTTGCCCGGTTTTGCGGCAGCGATTCCACGCAGATTAGCTTCCAGAACAATATCGTAAATTTCTTTCGCACGTTCGGAAACCTCCCCGATGAATACAGTTCTTGTCATATCAGATGCATAATTATCTTTGAATGCTCCGATATCAAGGATCACGCAGTCACCACGTTTTCCCTTGGAATCATCCGTTACGTGATGCGGATCAGCTGCTCCATGGGCATAAGCTGTGATCGGATCAAAGGAGACATCCTCGCATCCCAGATCTTTATAGATCTCCCGGATCTTCGCGTTCAGTTCTTTTTCTGTCAATCCTTTTACCACCCATGGGATCAGTCGTTCCATCGCGATGTCGTTCAGTCTGGAAGACTCTCTCATCAGTTCCTTCTCCCCTTCATCTTTCACCATACGGATATAATCGATGATCGGTGAGCCGTTCACGAACTTGCTTCCTCCTCCAAGTTCCTGCAGACGGATCAGGAATCTTGCCGGCCATGTCTTGTCAATTCCCATCACCTTATCTTTCTCAACATACCTGCTGAGAATCTCTACTCCATCCTCAATATCATCGTACCATACCAGATCCACGCCAAGATCCTTCTCCTGCGGGAACAGCTTGTTGATCACCAGCTTATGATTTCCATTCACATTCAGATACAACGCCAGTAATCTCTCGCCTGGATGAATCCATTTTCCAGTCAGATAGAAGATTGCAACCGGGTCGGAAATAATCATCTGTGGTACGCCCTTTTCCTCCATGGATTTTAATACTCTCGTTACTTTGTTCTGATCCATAATTCCCCAACCTTTCTATGATGTATAAGATTCAGACCGGCAGTAAACCCCTCTGCCGGTCCATGTCAGCTTCATTATAATATTCACATATAAAAAAGTCAATTCTATTGGTCTTTGTCCTGACTTTTCTTTCCACAATTTATGGAACACCCGCTGCAGCCGCAGCCACAGCCGCCTTGTTTTCTTCTTCTCCACATACCCCTCAAAACCAGTATTACCGCAAGCAGGAGAATTCCTCCCACAACTGCCGTAGAAATAACTCCGCCAATCGCCTCTGCCATCATATCCATCCTCTCCTAAGGTTGGGGACGGGGAATTTTTAAAAATTCCCCGTCCCCAAATCGCCCCCAAAAAAGCCCGGGCCTTTCCTTGCGCGGATGGCTCGGGCTTTTTTATTTATTCTTCTACTGTTTCCAGCTCTTCCACGGCTGCTGCTTCTTCTGTTTCTTCAGTATGCATATCCATACCTTCCACTTCTTCCTCTTCCTCGAACATCAAATCGTCATCCATGGACAGCTCGGTATCCAGTTTGATATCACGGTACTTACGCATACCCGTACCAGCCGGAATGTGTTTACCGATAATAACATTCTCTTTCAGACCAATCAATGGATCGATCTTACCTTTAATCGCTGCTTCCGTCAGTACCTTGGTAGTCTCCTGGAAGGATGCCGCAGACAGGAAGGAATTCGTAGCCAGAGATGCCTTGGTGATACCAAGCATAATCTGCTCGCCGGTGGCCGGCTCTTTTCCTTCTTTTACCATCTGTTCGTTCACATCTTCAAATTCCAGTCTGTCTACATTGGTTCCCGGCAGGAATTCCGTATCTCCAGCCTCCTCGATGCGGACTTTCTTCAGCATCTGGCGCACGATCACTTCGATATGCTTATCGTTGATCTCAACACCCTGGAGACGATATACACGCTGTACTTCCTGAATCATATAATCCTGTACGGCACGCAGCCCCTTGATCTTCAGGATATCATGCGGATTCACACTACCTTCTGTCAGTTCGTCGCCGGCTTCCAGCACCGCTCCGTCCATGATCTTGATTCTGGATCCATAGGGGATCAGATAAGCCTTAGACTCTCCGGTCTCCTGATTCGTTACGATGATCTCCCGCTTCTTCTTCGTATCATTGATATTGGCAACTCCTGCAAATTCTGTAATGATCGCAAGTCCCTTCGGCTTTCTTGCCTCGAAAAGCTCTTCCACACGAGGAAGACCCTGGGTGATATCGTCACCGGCCACACCACCGGTATGGAAAGTACGCATGGTCAGCTGAGTACCCGGCTCTCCAATGGACTGAGCTGCGATAATACCTACAGATTCTCCCACCTGTACCGGTTCTCCCGTCGCCATGTTTGCACCATAGCACTTCGCACATACACCGTTGTGAGAGCGGCAGGTCAGGATGGTACGGATCTTGATTTTCTTCAAGGTTTCTCCATTCTCATCCACGCCTTTCTTCATGATCAACTCTGCACGTTTCGGTGTTACCATATGGTTTGCCTTCACCAGAATGTTTCCATCCTTATCCACGATGTTCTCGCAGAGATAACGTCCAGTGATACGCTCCTGCAGACTTTCGATCTCTTCATTACCGTCCATGAATGCTTTCACATACATACCCGGAATCTCAGCGCCCTTCTCCACGCAGTCGACTTCATGAATGATCAGCTCCTGAGATACATCCACCAGACGTCTGGTCAGGTAACCGGAGTCGGCGGTACGAAGAGCCGTATCAGACAGACCCTTACGTGCTCCGTGAGCAGACATGAAATATTCCAGTACGTCCAGACCTTCACGGAAGTTGGACTTGATCGGCAGCTCGATGGTACGTCCGGTGGTATCTGCCATCAGTCCACGCATACCTGCAAGCTGTTTGATCTGTTTATCGGAACCACGGGCTCCGGAGTCCGCCATCATAAAGATGTTGTTGTATTTATCCAGACCGGACAGCAGCGCCTCTGTCAGTGCGTCGTCAGTTGCTTTCCAGGTCTCTACGACTTCTTTGTAACGTTCTTCTTCTGTAATAAGACCACGCTTATAGTTCTTGGTGATTTTATCCACCGTATCCTGCGCTTTCTGGATCATCTCCGGTTTCTGCGGCGGCACCGTCATATCGGAGATGGATACGGTCATGGCAGCTCTGGTAGAATACTTGTAACCAATAGATTTTACAGCGTCAAGCACTTCTGCCGTAGCTGTGGAACCATGCGTGTTGATAACCTTTTCCAGGATCTGCTTGAGCTGTTTTTTCCCTACGTGGAAATCCACTTCCAGCAGCAGTTCGTTGCCTTCCTGCTCTCTGTCTACAAATCCAAGATCCTGCGGAATAATCTCGTTAAAGAGGAACCGTCCCAGGGTAGATTCAATGATGTCTACCAACTCCGTTCCGTCCGCCATCGTCTTGCGTACACGTACTTTGATTCTGGAATGAAGCGTAATAGCTTCATTCTCATATGCAAGGATCGCTTCATTCACGCTCTTGAAGAACTTGCCTTCTCCCTTTGCTCCCGGTCTTTCCTGGGTCAGGTAATAGATACCCAGTACCATATCCTGAGAAGGAACCGCAACCGGTCCTCCGTCAGACGGCTTCAGCAGGTTATTCGGTGACAACAGAAGGAAACGGCACTCTGCCTGCGCTTCTACGGACAGCGGAAGATGAACCGCCATCTGGTCTCCGTCGAAGTCCGCGTTGTAGGCGGTACATACCAGCGGATGCAGCTTGATAGCCTTACCTTCTACCAGGATCGGCTCGAAAGCCTGAATTCCCAGACGGTGCAGCGTAGGGGCACGGTTCAGCATCACCGGATGCTCCTTGATCACATCTTCCAGGACATCCCACACCTGTGGTTCCAGTCTCTCCACCATCTTCTTGGCATTTTTAATATTATGCGCGGTGCCGTTCTGTACCAGCTCCTTCATAACAAAAGGCTTGAACAGCTCAATAGCCATCTCTTTTGGCAGACCGCACTGGTAAATCTTCAACTCCGGTCCTACTACGATAACGGATCGTCCGGAATAGTCTACACGTTTACCCAGCAGGTTCTGACGGAAACGCCCGGATTTACCCTTCAACATGTCGGACAGAGATTTGAGCGCACGGTTTCCAGGTCCGGTAACCGGACGGCCCCGGCGTCCGTTGTCGATCAGGGCATCCACTGCTTCCTGCAGCATTCTTTTTTCATTTCTAACGATAATGTCCGGCGCGCCCAGCTCCAGCAGACGTTTCAGACGATTGTTACGGTTAATGATCCTTCTGTACAGATCATTCAAGTCGGACGTTGCAAAACGTCCGCCGTCCAGCTGTACCATCGGACGCAGATCCGGCGGAATCACCGGGATCGCCGTCATGATCATCCACTCCGGTTTATTGCCGGATTCCCGGAATGCCTCTACCACTTCCAGACGTTTCACGATTCTTGCGCGCTTCTGTCCGGTGGCGCCTTTCAGGCCTTCCTGCAGCTCTGCGTATTCCTTGTCCAGGTCAATGGCCCGCAGTAGTTCCTGAATAGACTCTGCGCCCATTCCCACACGGAATGAACTGCCCCACGCTTCCCTTGCTTCCTGATATTCCTGTTCGGACAGCACCTGCTTGTACTGCAGATCTGTCTCTCCCTTATCCAGCACAATATAAGAAGCAAAATACAGTACTTTCTCCAGTGTCCGCGGAGACAGATCCAGAATCAGTCCCATGCGGCTGGGGATTCCTTTGAAGTACCAGATGTGCGACACCGGAGCGGCCAGGGCAATATGCCCCATACGCTCGCGGCGGACACTTGCTTTTGTCACTTCCACGCCACAGCGGTCGCAGACCACGCCTTTATAACGGATCTTCTTATACTTTCCACAGTGACACTCCCAGTCTTTGCTGGGCCCGAAGATCTTTTCACAGAATAGCCCGTCTTTCTCCGGTTTCAGTGTTCTATAGTTAATGGTCTCTGGTTTGGTAACCTCACCCCTGGACCATTCTAATATTTTTTCAGGTGATGCCAAGCCGATCTTAATTGCATCAAAGGTCATTGGCTGATATGCTTGTTCTTTGTTATTTTCTGGCATTTACGGCACTCCTCCCTATTCCTCGTCCGACATATCGTCGTATCCATAATCGTCAGTTTCATCAAACTCGATATCGAAATCATCGTCATCCGACTCGTCTTCCACATTTACCAACTCTTCGTCCTG
The DNA here is from genome assembly GCA_949287925.1 of uncultured Lachnospiraceae bacterium. GTDB lineage: Bacteria > Bacillota > Clostridia > Lachnospirales > Lachnospiraceae > Merdimonas. The sequence goes on along the minus strand of CASEIR010000042.1, from coordinate 35,733 downwards.
GAATTCCTGCTCGGTATATCCCTGCGCGCCGAAGTCGTCATCCTGACGGTATTTTCTGTCTCCTTCAATCAGGGAACGGAAATCGGTCTCGCCCATATCCACCGTCTCCATGATCTCCACTTCTGTATTATCATCACGCAGCACACGTACATCCAGTCCGAGAGACTGCAGTTCTTTCAAAAGCACCTTGAAGGATTCCGGAATACCAGGCTCTGGAATATTTTCGCCTTTGATAATGGCTTCATAGGTCTTCACACGCCCGATCACATCATCCGACTTCACAGTCAGAATCTCCTGCAGTGTATAAGACGCGCCGTAAGCCTCCCGGGCCCAAACTTCCATCTCTCCGAAACGCTGGCCTCCAAACTGGGCTTTACCGCCCAACGGCTGCTGAGTTACCAGAGAGTATGGTCCGGTTGAACGTGCATGAATCTTATCGTCTACTAGGTGGTGCAGTTTCAGATAGTGCATGTGTCCAATGGTAACCGGACTGTCAAAATATTCCCCGGTTCTTCCATCGCGCAGGCGGACTTTTCCATCTCTGGAAATCGGAACGCCCTTCCACAGTTTCCGGTGTTCACGATTGTCAGACAGATACTGCAGCACTTCCGGAAGCAGTTCTTCTTTATGCTTCGCTTCAAATTCTTCCCAGCTTAAGTTAACGTAGTCATTTGCCAGGTCAAGCGTATCCATGATATCATTCTCATCCGCTCCGTCAAATACCGGAGTGGCAATATTGAAGCCCAGCGCTTTTGCAGCCAGGGACAGGTGAATCTCCAGAACCTGACCGATGTTCATACGGGACGGCACACCCAGCGGGTTCAGCACGATGTCCAGCGGACGGCCATTTGGCAGGAACGGCATATCTTCTACCGGAAGCACACGGGAAACGACACCCTTATTACCGTGACGTCCCGCCATCTTATCACCTACAGAAATCTTTCTCTTCTGGGCAATATAGATACGTACCGCCTGGTTAACGCCCGGAGACAGCTCGTCGCCGTTCTCTCTGGTGAATACCTTTGCGTCAACTACGATACCGTATTCGCCATGAGGTACCTTCAGGGAAGTATCTCTTACCTCTCTTGCCTTCTCGCCGAAGATTGCTCTTAACAGTCTCTCTTCCGCAGTCAGCTCTGTCTCTCCCTTCGGAGTTACCTTACCAACCAGAATATCTCCGGCACGTACTTCCGCGCCAATCCGGATGATTCCTCTCTCATCCAGGTTCTTCAGCGCGTCGTCGCCCACGCCCGGAATATCCCGGGTAATCTCTTCCGGTCCCAGCTTGGTGTCACGGGCTTCTGCTTCATATTCTTCAATGTGCACAGATGTATATACATCATCCTGCACCAGTCTCTCGCTTAACAGTACCGCATCCTCGTAGTTGTAGCCTTCCCAGGTCATGAATCCTATCAGCGGGTTCTTGCCAAGCGAGATCTCTCCATTGGAGTTAGACGGTCCGTCCGCAATGACGTCCCCGGCCTCCACACGGTCGCCCTTGAACACGATCGGTCTCTGGTTGTAGCAGTTGCTCTGGTTACTTCTTAAGAACTTGGTCAGCTTATATTTCTTCAGATTGCCATCGTCCTGACGGATGGTGATCTCCTTGGAGGTGGAGCGTTCTACCACGCCGCCTTCTTCTGCAACCACTCACACGCCGGAGTCTACGGCAGTCTTCTCTTCCATTCCGGTTCCAACCACAGGCGCCTCTGTCATCAGAAGCGGCACCGCCTGACGCTGCATGTTGGATCCCATCAGCGCACGGTTGGCGTCGTCATTTTCCAGGAAAGGAATCAGGGCCGTTGCCACGGAGAATACCATCTTCGGAGAAACGTCCATATAATCGAACATTCTTCTTTCGTACTCCTGGGTCTCGTCGCGGTAACGTCCGGATACATTCTTATGGATGAAATGGCCTTCTTCATCCAGCGGCTCATTGGCCTGCGCCACATGATAGTTATCCTCTTCATCCGCAGTCATGTATACCACTTCGTCTGTTACCACCGGATTGGTGGGATCGTCATGGTTGATCTTGCGGTACGGCGCTTCCACAAATCCATACTGATTGATTCTTGCATAAGTCGCAAGTGAGTTGATCAGACCGATGTTGGGTCCTTCAGGCGTCTCGATCGGGCACATTCTTCCATAATGGGAATAGTGTACGTCGCGGACCTCGAAACCTGCCCGGTCTCTGGACAGACCGCCCGGTCCCAATGCGGACAGACGTCTCTTGTGTGTCAGCTCGCCCAACGGGTTGTTCTGATCCATGAACTGGGACAGCTGGGAGGATCCGAAGAATTCCTTCACCGCAGCAGTCACCGGTTTGATATTAATCAGAGACTGGGGTGAGATTCCTTCCAGATCCTGCGTGGTCATTCTCTCACGCACCACTCTCTCCAGACGGGACAGACCAATCCGGTACTGGTTCTGGAGAAGCTCCCCTACCGAGCGGATCCGCCGGTTGCCCAGGTGGTCGATATCGTCGTCATTGCCAAGTCCGTACTCCAGATGGATATTATAGTTGATAGAGGCCAGGATGTCCTCTTTTGTAATATGCTTCGGAATCAGATCGTGGATATCTCTCTTGATTGCGTACTTCAGTTCCTCAACATCTCCTGCGGATTCCTCCAGGATATTCGCCAGCACCGGATAATATACCAGTTCGGTCACACCTACTTCTTCCGGGTCTATGTCTACGATGGATGTAATGTCTACCATCATATTAGACAGGACCTTGATGTTCCGCTCTTCATCCGGGCGCTGGATCCATACATATGGAACAGCCGCATTCTGGATCTGGTCGGCCAGCTCTCTGGTTACTTTGGTTCCGGCTTCAGCAATCACTTCGCCGGTGATGGGGCTTGCCACCGTCTCCGCCAGAATCTGTCCGTTGATCCGGTTTCTCAACAGCAGTTTCTTGTTGAATTTATATCTTCCGACTTTTGCCAGATCATAACGTCTCGGATCGAAGAACATACTGGTAATCAGGCTCTCCGCACTGTCTACCGCAAGCGGCTCGCCCGGACGGATCTTCTTGTACAGTTCCAGAAGACCTTCCTGGTAATTGGTTGCAGCATCCTTCTCGAAGCTGGCCATGATCTTCGGCTCTTCGCCGAACAGTTCAACAATCTCCGGGTTGGTTCCGATTCCCAGTGCACGGATCAGCACAGTAATCGGCACCTTTCTTGTTCTATCTACTCGTACATAAAAAACGTCATTGGAATCTGTCTCATACTCCAGCCATGCTCCCCGGTTCGGGATGACTGTAGAAGAAAATAATTTTTTGCCTAATTTGTCATGCGCGATCGCATAGTAAATACCAGGTGACCGGACCAGCTGGCTGACGATAACACGTTCTGCTCCGTTGATCACAAATGTACCCGTGCTGGTCATCAATGGCAGATCTCCCATGAAGATCTCATGCTCATTGATCTCTTCTGTTTCCTTATTATGAAGTCTTACCCTCACCTTCAGCGGTGCCGCATAGGTAGCGTCGCGTTCTTTGCACTCTTCGATCGTATACTTTACGTCATCCTCGCATAAAGTAAAATCAACGAACTCCAGGCTGAGATGACCGCTGTAATCCGCGATCGGAGAAATGTCATCAAATACTTCTTTTAATCCTTCATCCAGAAACCACTGGTAGGAATCCTTCTGAACTTCGATCAAATTCGGCATCTGAAGCACTTCTTTTTGTCTGGAATAGCTCATACGTGAACTTCTTCCGCTTTTGATGGGACGAATTCTGTTTTTCTCCATATTGACGTTTCACTCCTCATATATTTTTTGTCGGGCTACGAGTCGCCCATACCTTGCAAAATCAGTGGTTCCGCCTTATTTCTCCTGTTTTTCGGTCGATATAATGGCATAACTTTCCACAATAGTGCATTTTTTACTATAGCATAAACATGTCAAGCTTGTCAACGAGTTTTTGTACTTATTTTTATAGTTCTCTCTGGAATCCACCTCATAGATATGATAGAATATAGCCGCGTGTATACAATCCGGTCTCAAAACCGGGTATAGATATAGAATTCGGAGGCGATTTAATTATGAAACGACTAATCGGTTATCTCAAATACCATCCGGTCATCACCATTCTGGCTCCCTTGTTCAAGATGCTCGAAGCCACTTTCGAGCTATTCGCGCCTCTGGTGGTAGCCCGTATGATCGATGTGGGTATCGGCAGACAGAATCCTGCCTATCTGTGGAAAATGGGCGGTCTGCTGATCCTGCTTGGCGTTATCGGAATCTCATTCTCCCTGACAGCCCAGTATTTTGCCGCCAAGTCGGCAATCTCGGCCGGGAAACGGATCCGCAATGATCTGTTCGCTCACATGAACGCTTTTTCTTTCCCGGAGATTGATTCCATCGGAACCTCCACCCTGATCAACCGTATGACCAACGACGTCAACCAGGTACAGAATGGGATCAATATGTTCCTGCGTCTGTTCCTGCGCTCGCCTTTTGTAGTTATCGGCGCCATGGTCATGGCTTTCACCGTGGATTTCCGGGCTGCTCTTCCCTTCGCGGTTACCATCCCCGCGCTTCTGATTGTGGTCTTTGCCATCCTGCTGGCCAGCATGCCATTGTATAAAAAGGTACAGAAGCAGCTGGACAAGGTACTCTTAAGCACCCGGGAAAACCTGCTGGGCATCCGGGTGGTACGGGCATTCTCCCGGCAGAATGAAGAAATGGATCATTTCCGCCAGGAAACTTCTGCGTTCTATCAGAAGCAGATCTTCGTCGGTAAGATCTCGGCTCTTCTGAACCCCCTCACTTATGTGATCATTAACCTGGGGATTATTTCCATCCTGTATTACGGCGGCCTCCAGGTGGATGCCGGCCGGCTGACCCAGGGACAGATCATCGCCCTGGTCAATTATATGTCTCAAATCCTGACAGAACTGGTGAAGCTCGCCAATCTGATTATCCTGCTGTCCAAGTCCATGGCCAGTCTGGCGCGGGTCAACGCCATTTTCGACGTGATCCCATCCATTTCGGAAACAGGATCGGATCTGGAACTTCCCGCACCGGACGATACAGATACGCCGGCCCTTGAGTTCTGCCACACCGGCTTTGCCTACCGGGGCTCCAAATCCGAAGCCCTTCATGACCTGAATCTTTGTGTCATGCCCGGCGAAACCATCGGCGTCATCGGCGGGACCGGCTCCGGCAAATCTACATTTGCCAGCCTGATCCCCCGGTTCTACGACTGCACTTCCGGACAGATCCGTCTGTTCGGCCAGGAGATTACCTCCCTTCGTCCCGCCTCCATCCGGAAACACATTGGCATCGTCCCGCAAAAAGCTGCTCTTTTCTCCGGAACTTTGCGCGAAAATATGCGCTGGGGCAAAAAAGACGCCACAGATGCAGAAATCTTACGGGCTCTTGATATCGCCCAGGCCCGGGAATTCGTGGACTCCAAGGGCCAAGGCCTGGATCTGAAACTTCTGCAGGGAGGCTCGAACCTCTCAGGCGGACAGCGCCAGCGACTGACCATCGCCCGGGCTCTGGTGAGCGATCCAGATATTCTGATCCTGGACGACAGCGCTTCCGCGCTGGACTTTGCCACCGATGCAAAACTTCGCAAAGCCATCCGGGAACATACAGACCGCGTAACTGTATTCGTCATATCTCAGCGGGTTTCCGCCGTCCGTGACGCCGACAAGATCCTGGTTATGGAGGACGGCCTGATCGCCGGATGCGGCACCCACGACGAATTGATTCGAAGCAATCCGGTCTACCAGGAAATCTGTGCCTCTCAATTAAGCAGAAAGGAGATGGAAGCTCATGGCTAACTCAGATCTTGTAAACAAAACAAACAAAAAAGAACGGAACCGGCAGACTCTCCGGAAGATCTTCCGCTATATCCGCCCTTACCGGCTGCTGGTCTTTCTGTCGCTGCTCCTCTCTGTTCTCACTGTGGCGCTGACTCTCTATGTCCCCATCCTGACTGGACGAGCAGTGGATCTGATCGCCGGAAAGGACATGGTCAATTTCAAAGGACTTTTTTCCATTATGACCGCCATCCTCATTTCCATCGGCATCACCGCCATCGGCCAGTGGTTTATGAATCACATCAACAACATGATTACCTACCGCATTGTGCGTAATCTGCGGACTCAGGCTTTCGAGCATCTGCAGGAGCTTCCTCTGTCCTATGTGGACCGGCATTCATCCGGAGATCTGATCAGCCGGATCATCACCGACATTGATCAGTTTTCCGACGGACTGCTGCTGGGCTTTACTCAACTGTTTACCGGCGTGGCCACCATTGCGGGGACCATCGGTTTTATGCTGAGCATCAATCCGCTGATCACTCTGGTGGTGGTAGTGTTAAGCCCCATGTCATTCCTGGTGGCGGACTTCATTTCCAAAAAAACCTTTACCATGTTCAAGAAACAGTCCGAAACCCGGGGCGAATTGACGGGATTCACCAATGAAATGTTAGGAGGCATCAAAGTAGTCCAGGCCTTCGGCCATCAGGAAGAGGCCATCCGGGAATTTGAAGAGATCAATGAACGGCTCTCCGGTTATTCTTTGAAAGCAACCTTCTTCTCATCCATCACCAACCCTGCCACCCGGTTCATGTATTCCTGTATCTACGCAGGCGTGACCATCGCCGGATGCTTCGGTGTGTTGAACGGAATGCTGTCCGTGGGCCAGCTGTCCAGTTTCTTAAGCTATACCAACCAATACACCAAACCATTCAACGATATCACCAGCGTGCTGACAGAGTTCCAGAATTCCCTGGCGTCTGCTTCCCGTGTCTTCGAATTCATGGAGGAGCCTGCCGCAGCGCCCGACGCCTCTGACGCAGTCGTCTTAAATGAGACAGAAGGACGGATCCTGCTGGAGAAGGTGGATTTCTCCTACACCTCGAACGTTCCACTGATCCAGAATCTGAACCTGGATGTAAAACCCGGACAGCGCATCGCCATTGTGGGCCCCACTGGCTGCGGGAAAACCACACTGATCAACCTGCTGATGCGTTTCTACGACGTCTGCTCTGGCTCCATCCGAGTGGATGGTCACGACATCCGGCGCATCACACGTCAATCTCTGCGAACCAGCTATGGCATGGTTCTTCAGGAGACCTGGCTGAAATCCGCCTCCATCCGGGACAACATCGCTTACGGGAAACCGGATGCCACCGAGGAAGAAATCATCCGGGCTGCAAAAGAGGCTCACGCTCACAGCTTCATTATGCGCATGCCAGAAGGGTACGACACCATCATCAGCGAGGGAGGCGAGAACCTGTCGCAGGGACAGAAACAGCTGCTCTGTATTGCCCGCATCATGCTCTGTCTGCCGCCCATGTTGATCCTGGACGAAGCCACCTCCTCCATCGACACCATGACCGAGATCCGGATCCAGCGGGCCTTCGAAAAACTGATGGAAGGACGGACCAGCTTCGTGGTTGCGCACCGGCTGTCCACCATCCGCAACTCCGACGTTATACTGGTCATGAACCAGGGACACATCGTCGAACAGGGCACACACGAAAGCCTTCTTTCCAAAGGCGGCTTCTACGCCAGACTATACAACAGCCAATTTTAATTGAGGCCGGGGAATTTGAAAATTCCCCGGCCTCAATTAAAATTGAAACTCCCGTATTTTTTTTCGCAGCGGCAGGATACAGGATGGCGACACGGACAGCTCGTCCACTCCCATCTTAAGGAAGGTTTCAGTCAGTGTCATATCTGCGCCCAGCTCGCCGCAGATACCTACCCAGCATCCATGTTTATGACCGTTTTCCACCGTCATCTGGATCATCCGTAATACGGCCGGATGATGGGCGTCGTAGATGGAATCCAGTTTCATGTTCTGGCGGTCGATGGCCAGAGTATACTGGGTCAGGTCATTGGTTCCGATGCTGAAGAAATCCACCTCCTGCGCCAGCAGGTCGCTGATGACTGCCGCGGCAGGCGTTTCGATCATAATTCCCTGCTCCACATCTCCGTAGGAAATCCCATTTTCGTCCAGCTCTTGCTTCAGATCCTCCACGATTTTTCGGATTTTTCGGACTTCGTCAACCGAAATGATCATTGGATACATAATCGCGATATTTCCATATGCACTTGCACGAAGCAGCGCCCGCAGCTGGGTCCGGAATACCTTCGGCCGGTCCAGACAGACGCGGATCGCCCGATAACCCATGGCCGGGTTTTCTTCCGGCTCCAGATGGAAATAATCCACTTGCTTGTCCGCCCCGATATCCAGAGTCCTTACAATAACCTTTTTGCCTGCCATATTTTCGGCCACGGTCTTGTATGCCTGGAACTGCGCTTCTTCATCGGGGTAATCCTCCGCTTCCAGATACAGGAATTCGCTCCTAAACAGCCCGATCCCCGCTGCATCATTGGCCAGTACAGACGTCACATCCTTTACACTCGCGATGTTGGCGTAGAGACGGATCGGGCGGCCGCCTGCCGTCACATCTTCTTTGCCGCGCAGCTGCTGCAGCAGGTCCCTGGCTTCCACATCCTCCCGCTGCCGTTCCCTTGCTCTTTCCAGAGTCTCTTCATCCGGGTCCAGACAGATGATTCCCTCATATCCGTCGATTACCGCCTGTTTTCCGTTCCATTCTTCCCGGATATCTACACCGATCAAAGCGGGAATATCCATCGTCCGGGCCAGGATTGCCGTATGGGAATTGGCCGAACCATAACGTGTCACAAAAGCCAGCAGTTTTTCCTTGTCCATCTGCACCGTCTCGCTGGGCGCCAGATCATCCGCAACAACGATTACCGGCTCTTCTCCGATATTGCTGTTACCGTTTCTGCCGCAGAGAATACCCACTACGCGCTCCGAGATATCTTTCACATCCGCTGCCCTGGACCGGAAATATTCGTCCTCCATCTCTGCAAACATGCGTGAAAAATTATCTCCGGCGGCGGCAACGGCAAACTCCGCATTTACCCGCTGAGTCTCAATGATGTTCACAATAGAATCCACATAATCGCCATCCTCCAGCATCATAGCATGGACCTCAAATATCGCCGCATTTACTTCCCCCACCTCACGGACAGCCTTCTCATAGATCTCCCTCAGCTGGCGAACCGCTTCTTTACTGGCCGCCCGATAACGTTCCAGTTCCAGTTCCACATCTTCAATCTTCTCCCGTTTTACGGACTGTTCTTCCTTCTGATAGAAAAGCACTTTCCCAATGGCAATCCCCTTCAAAATCGATTTCCCTTTGTATATTTCCATTCCGTCACCTCAGCTTATCCATCTCCTACAGATTCTCTTTAAAAAATGCTTCCAGCCTCTCGCACGCTTCAGCCTCATCCTCTCCGGATACTTCCACCGTCACCACATCTCCATATTTCACTCCCAGACTCATCAGCTTCATCAGCTTCGAAGCATCCGCCTGCTTCCCGTCTTTTTTCAGCACCACCTCAGAAGCATATTTCTCCGTTTCTCTTACCAGCATTCCTGCCGGTCTTGCGTGAAGTCCAATTCTATCCAGAACCAAATGCTCAAAACTTTTCATTTTTGCTCTCCTTTTCTTCCATAACATGATACCTTCTATCTTTATTTCCTTTCATTCTTCCACCGGGCAACTGCCGGATCAAGACAGGATATCGATGGCAAAAAGCGGTTCTCCGGCTTTTACATGTCCCTCTGCAAGCAGACGGATCCTTTGGTTATCTTCCAATTCGGTACAAAGCACCGGCGACACCATGGACGGCGCATTCGCGCTCAGAAATTCCAGATCCATCTTCAGCATCGGTTCCCCTTTCTTCACCTGCTGCCCATTCTCCACCAAGACTTCAAATCCCTGTCCATCCAGTTTCACGGTATCAATTCCCATATGAATCAGCAGCCCCACACCAGAATCCGTGCGGAATCCCACCGCATGCTTCGTAGTAAACACAAAACACACCTCTCCATCCTCCGGCGCATATACATAGGGTTCCTTTGGCGTTACCACGGCCCCGTCTCCCATCATCCGCTCCGCAAATGCTTCATCGGGAGCCGTAGAAAGATTCGCCGCCGCACCAGTCACTGGACTGGAAATGATGATCGAACGTACAACTTCAGATTCCCCCGCATCCTCCTTCTCCGCAAAATCTTCCTCCGGCATTTTCTTTCCCGCCGACTCCGTCCGACATTCCTTGTCCGGCGCCGTCTCCAGATAATCCTCCAGATTCGATTTGATCACCGCCACCTGGGGGCCGTAGATGATCTGCACGCCGTTTCCTTTGCGGATCACACCAGACGCTCCGGTAGATTTCAGAAGGCCGTCGTCTACCCGCTCTGCCTGATAGACTGTACACCTTAGCCTCGTAGCGCAGCAGTCTATATCCGAGATATTGTCCCTGCCTCCAAGTCCCTGGCAGATTACCGGGGAGAGCATATCTTCCGCCGGAAGCGTTTCCTCACCTGTCACGCCCGTCTTTCTTGCCTCCACGTCACTTCTTCGGTACAGTTTTACTTCCTCAGCGTCATCCCGGCCCGGCGTCTTCAGATCCAATTTTCGGATCAGGAATCCAAACAGAAGATAATAAAGGATAAAATAAAAGATTCCCACAATTACGATCCAGATCCAGTTGGTCTTTCCATTGCCCTGCAGTACGCCAAACAGGAACATGTCGATCAGTCCGCCGGAAAACGTCATGCCTACCCCTACGCTACACATATGCATCAGCATATAGGCAAAACCAGCCAGCACACAGTGAATGCCGTACAACACCGGCGCCACAAACAGGAAAGTAAATTCCAACGGCTCCGTAATTCCCGTCAGCATGGAGGTCAGCGCAGCAGATAAAAGGAGTCCTCCCACAGCCTTCTGCTTCTCGGGTTTCGCTGTCCGGTACATGGCAAGGGCCGCTCCCGGCAGTCCAAAAATCATCAGCGGAAATTTCCCTGCCATAAACCGTGTCGCCGACACCGCGAAATGTTCCACACCAGGATCCGAAAGCTGGGCAAAGAAAATATTCTGGGCCCCTTCCACCGTCTGTCCGGCTACCACCAGCGTTCCTCCCACAGCCGTCTGCCAGAAGGGAAGATAAAACACGTGGTGAAGGCCGAAAGGAATCAGCAGACGCTCCATCGTTCCGTACACCCAGGTACCGAAATATCCGGAATTCAGCACCACCTCTCCTACAGCATAGATTCCGTTCTGAATCACTGGCCAGATAAAAAACATAAGAATCCCAACACCAGTATATACCAGCGAACACACAATCGGAACGAAACGCGTTCCTCCGAAGAAAGACAACACCTGCGGCAACCGGATCTTATAATAGCGATTGTGAAGAGCCGCCACTCCAAGTCCTACAAGAATGCCGCCAAAGACGCCCATCTGCAGAGAAGTAATTCCACAGACCGAAGCCGTAGCTCCGTTCAGCATCTGATCCGCTCCACCGCTGATAGAGATCATCGCTCCGATGGACGCATGCATGATAAAAAAGGCAATCACTGCCGCTAACGCAGCCACTTCCTTTTCCTTTCTGGCCATTCCGATGGCCACGCCCATGGCAAAGATCACAGGCAGATTGGTAAATACAATATTTCCCGCCGCGCTCATCACCCTGAAGACAGCATTGAACACCGTTCCTGATCCCAGCACACCGTTAAGACCGTAAGTTTCCAGCATGGTTGCGTTGCTGAAGGAACCTCCGATCCCCAGAAGAAGCCCGGCCACCGGCAAAATGGCGATGGGAAGCATAAAGGAACGCCCCACTCTTTGTAATACACCAAAAATCTTGTCTTTCATTTACATGTTCTCCTTTTTCATCTGATATCATACAAATACCGGATCATTTTTGAGCTGCCCCAGGACAGTTCAGTCTTCCATCTGCCAATACGTACAAAAAAGGCACTAACAAACATAAATAATCCTGATATTTATGTATCGTTAATGCCTTGTCATCACAAGTAACACACTACTTTTATTAAATTAGCATCGTCACTTTCTTTTGTCAAGAGGTTTTATTATTTCAGGTTAACCTCTGCGCCTTCAGCCTCAAGTTTAGCCTTGATCTCCTCAGCCTCTGCCTTGGAAGCGCCTTCTTTTACAGTCTTCGGAGCTTCGTCAACCAGAGCTTTAGCTTCCTTCAGTCCAAGACCTGTGATCTCACGAACAACCTTGATAACTTTAACCTTGGATGCTCCTGCAGATACCAGCTCTACATCGAACTCATCCTTCTCTTCAGCTGCGCCTGCTCCGTCAGCTGCGCCTGCTGCTGCAACTACAACACCTGCTGCTGCAGATACACCAAACTCTTCTTCACAAGCTTTTACCAGATCATTTAACTCTAATACAGATAATTCTTTGATTGCATCAATAAATTCTGCTGTTGTCAATTTTGCCATTTTATTTTCCTCCATTTAAAATATTTTCTTTTCTTTATTCAGCCGGAGCTTCTTCTGCTGCCGGAGCTTCCTCTGCTGCTGCCTCAGCCGGTGCTTCCTCTGCCGGAGCCGCTGCTGCTTCGCAGGCCTCTGCGCCGCCCTGTTCTGCAATCTGATTCAGAACACGTGCCAGATTGGTAATCGGTGACTGCAAGCTTCCAAGCAACTTGGATAACAGTTCTTCTCTTGACGGAATCTTAGACAGTTCTGTCAGCCCAGCCAGATCGTAGAACTCACCTTCAACCACACCTGCTTTTAATTCAAGGGCTTTTGCGTCTTTTGCAAACTTGCAAAGAATTCTTGCCGGAGCTGTTGCATCATCTTTTGAGATTGCAAGGGCGCTCGGTCCTTCCAGATGCTCGTCCAAAGCTGCAAATTCAGTTCCTTCAAAAGCTCTCTTCATCATTGTGTTTTTACAAACCTTGTAGATGATTCCAGCTTCTCTTAACTGTTTACGCAGTTCTGTATCCTGTGCGACAGTCAGTCCGCGGTAGTCAACTAACACAACGCTGGCTGCGTCTTTGACATCCTCTGCAATGGCCTGTACGATTGGTTGTTTTAATTCAACTTTTGCCACGAATGGTATACCTCCTTATAAGATTTTTTGACTGCTTTAAGGAAATATTGAAAAAATGCCTCCGCATCCAAAGACACAGAGGCATCAGAAATTCATAATCCTGAATCTAACTCTCCTCGGCAGGCGTATTGCTACTTACGCTTTCGCACCTGCTGTCTTCGGCAGTCACTTTTGTAAAAATATCATATACAGCCTGAAATGTCAAGCCTTTCTATCTATTCTTCTGCGAATCAATTACGCAAGCTTCATCGGATTGATCTTTACAGATGGTCCCATGGTAGAAGTCAGTACCACGCTCTTTAAGAACTGGCCCTTGACTGCTGCCGGTCTTGCTTTGTTGATCGCATCGATCAGCGTCTGGAAGTTGTCCGTAAGTTGTTCTTCGGTAAAAGAAGCTTTACCTACTGGCACATGGATAATGTTTGTTTTATCAAGTCTGTACTCGATCTTACCTGCCTTGATATCCTGGATTGCCTTTGTAACATCCATGGTTACAGTTCCGGCTTTCGGGTTCGGCATCAGGCCCTTAGGTCCGAGCACACGTCCGAGACGTCCTACAACGCCCATCATATCCGGTGTAGCTACTACTACGTCGAATTCGAACCAGTTCTCATTCTGGATCTTCGGAATGAGTTCATCTCCTCCTACGTAATCTGCTCCCGCTGCTTTCGCTTCCTCAGCCTTAGCATCTTTAGCAAATACCAGGATACGAACCTTCTTACCGGTTCCGTGCGGCAGTACAACTGCGCCACGAATCTGCTGGTCAGCGTGACGTCCGTCACATCCGGTTCTGATATGAGCTTCGATCGTCTCATCAAATTTTGCTACTGCAGTCTTCTTAACAAGTGCTACTGCTTCTGCCACATCGTAGAGATTTGCTCTGTCGATGGCTTTTGCAGCTTCCACATATTTCTTTCCTCTTTTCATTTCAATAACCTCCTTGTGGTAATGTCGGGATAACCCTCCCACTGTTTGTCTGCTTACATCACTGGGGATGAACTATTTACTCCTCTACCTTAACACCCATGGAACGGCAGGTACCTGCAACCATGCTCATAGCTGCTTCCAGGCTTGCTGCGTTCAGGTCAGGCATCTTTGTCTCTGCGATCTCCTGCAGCTGTGCTTTGGTGATCGTAGCTACTTTTGTTTTGTTCGGAACACCGGAACCGGATTTAATCTTGCAGGCCTTCTTAATCAGAACTGCTGCCGGCGGTGTCTTTGTGATGAAGCTGAAACTTCTGTCATTGTATACTGTGATAACTACAGGAATGATCAGATCTCCCTGATCTGCAGTCTTAGCGTTGAACTGCTTTGTAAATTCAACGATATTAACACCGTGCTGACCAAGCGCAGGTCCAACCGGTGGTGCCGGTGTAGCTTTTCCGGCAGGAATCTGTAATTTAATATAACCTTCTACTTTTTTTGCCATTTTAATTACCTCCTTGTGGTACTCTCGGGACTAAAGGCCCCTCCCACTTTTTCCTACATCTTTACAACTTCTGCGAAACCGATTTCAACCGGGGTTTCACGGCCGAACAGCTCAACATTGATCGTCAGGCTCTGTTTTTGCAGATTGATCGACTGTACCGCGCCAACGGTATCCGCCCACGCTCCGGCGATCACTTTCACCATATCTCCCACTTCATAATCCACCACAATATTCTGCCGCTGGATTCCAAGCGGAGCCATCTCCGCATCCGTAAGAGGTACCGGTTTGGATCCTGGTCCGACAAATCCCGTCACGCCTCTGGTATTGCGCACCACGTACCAGGTATCGTCATTCATGATCATATGGATCAGAACATATCCCGGAAACATCTTTTTCTGCGATGCCTTCTCGACGCCGTTCTTCATCTCCACTACTTCCTGCATGGGAACCCTGACTTCCAGAATCTGATCCTCCAGATGCCTGTTTTCGATCGTCTTGTCGATGTTGGCTTTTACCTTGTTCTCATACCCGGAATAGGTATGAACTACGTACCATTTTGCCTCTGACATATCCTCACCTTTCCTGCATAGCAATTTATCAGTTTTACTTTACTAATAAATCCACTCCGTACCGGGCAACGAAATCCACTACCGCGATTATGATTCCCAGTATAACGGATACCGAAACAACCGCCGCCGTCTGTTTAGCAATTGTCATTCTGTCTGGCCAAATGATTTTCTTAAATTCTTTGCTAAGACCTTTGAACCAGCTTTGCTTCTGCGTCTTATCGCTCATGACATCCACTCCTTTGCGGCGACTATTTTGTTTCTTTGTGCAGTGTGTGTGACTTGCAGAACTTACAGTACTTCTTGGTTTCCATGCGTTCCGGATGAGCTTTCTTATCCTTCGTCATGTTGTAGTTACGCTGCTTGCATTCTGTACACTCCAATGTGATTCTTGTACGCACAACTTCCACCTCGCTTTATGTTTCATTTGTTTACGTGTTTCCTGGTTGCTTGCGAGGCAACCCATTTTTAGGCATAAAAAAAAGACCTACTTCCATTCGCCAGAACAGTGTATCATACAACCGCTGTAAAAGCAAGCCTTTTCTTATCTTTTCCCCAACCTTTCCTCAAAACCTCCGCTTTTCGGGGATCTCACTCCATCCCGGCCCGGCAGCGGATCAGTTCCGCCGCAATGCTGACCGCAATCTCCGCCGGCGTCTCTGCGCCGATCTCAAGGCCAATAGGCGTGTGGATCCTTCGGATATCTTCTTCCGCGATCTCCCATTCCTTCCGGAGCCGTTCCGCCACTGCGGCCGCCTTGCGCCTGCTTCCGATGACCCCCACATAGGCGGCCGGTGTCCGAAGCACCTGGGCCTGAATCAGCGCGTCGTCCTTGTGGCCTCTCGTCATCACACACACATAATCTACGTCTTCTATGTTTACATAATCTGCGATCCGGTCATTACAGATCATCCGGACCTCTTCCGCCTGAGGGAACAATTCTTTGCGGCAGAATTCCTCCCGGTCCTCCAGCACCACACAACGGAAATCCACCGACGCCAGCACCGGCACCAGGGCCTGAGCCACATGACCTCCGCCGAAGATGTAGACGATCCCCGGCAAAAACAGCTTTTCACAATAGTAAACCGTTCCTTCCCAGGCACAGACGCACGGCTTCTCCCCCAGACTTTCCAGAACTGCCTCCGGCGCCGCTTCCCCCGCGATGATTCCTTGTTTCCCGTACAGCGCGACGGCCCCGGATCCTTCTTTCTCCAGCCTCTGGATGATCCAGGTCTCCCTGCGGCAGGAGAAAGCTTCTGAAACGGCATCCAGCAAGAGCATCATTTTCTTATTTTCCGAAGAAATATACTGAAAATGCACGTCCACACAACCACCGCAGACCATTCCGATATCCCGGATCTCATTCTCATGCAGCCGGAACCTTTCTATATAAGAAGTCCTGTGCTCCAGCGCCTCTGTCGACCGTTGTATTGCCAGATATTCTATCGCGCCCCCGCCGATGGTTCCGCAGATCCTTCCCTGCCGTCCCACCAGCATTCTGGCGCCCGCGCCCCGGGGCACCGATCCGTGGCCGGCAGTCACCGTAACCAGGACAACATCCTTCCCGGACGCCATCTGTTCTTTCATTCTTCGAAACAGGTCTTCCATTCTTCACCTCCGCCTACCAAAGATCCAGACTCCTTCGCTCCTTTTCCCGGCGTTCCCTGGGACGCGGCGCCGCCACGTCCCCGCTTCTGCCTCCGGCCTTCCGGCACAGATAGATTTCCCCGATCTCCATGGTTTTATCCAGCGCTTTACACATATCATAAACAGTCAGCAAAGCCACAGAAACACCGGTAAGCGCTTCCATCTCCACGCCCGTCTTTCCTGTGACCTTCACCGTACAGTAGCAAAGGATCTCGCATCGTTCCAGATCCGTCTCAAACCATACCCGGCAGCTGGTGATAGGAAGAATATGGCACATAGGAATCAGCTCCGATGTGCGCTTTGCCCCCATGATTCCCGCTGTAGTGGCAACTCCCAGCACATCTCCCTTACCGACAGCGCCCTGCGCAATTGCTTCCAGAGTCTTTCGCTCCAGCCGGATCCTGCCCGCAGCGGTGGCAATTCTTTGCGTATCTTCCTTTTCAGATACATCTACCATAACCGCTTTTCCATTTTCATCGAAGTGTGTAAATTCCATTTTTTGTATATTTCCTCCAAAATCAAAAACTTCTTTTCTCTGTATTTACTATCATAGCAAATAACAAATTAACAAACAATTCATTTTTTCCTACATTTTTCACAACTTTTTACATAAATAAGTGGAAATGATAAGTAAAAAATAATATAATAAAAACAATCAAATATTATGATGAGGTAAAGTCCAAAAGTCACATCTTTACACAGGCCGGAAAGTTGTGTCTTCAGGGCTTCGGTCACCCTGTTAATATTTGTATTATGGAAAGAGAGGATTCATCATGAAACAAAACAACATGTTAGCGATGATACTGGCCGGAGGCCGCGGCTCCCGACTTCATGAACTAACAAACAAAGTTGCCAAGCCTGCCGTTTCATACGGCGGAAAATACCGTATTATTGATTTTCCGCTGAGTAACTGCGCGAACAGCGGTATTGATGTTGTCGGCGTACTGACGCAGTACGAATCGATCCTGCTGAACAGTTATGTGGCCGCAGGCAGAAGATGGGGACTGGACGCCAAGAACAGCGGCGTTTTCGTACTTCCTCCCCGTGAAAAAGCAGATGCCAACCTGGACGTATACCGCGGTACAGCAGATGCGATCTCCCAGAATATCGATTTCATCGACACCTACGCTCCGGATTACCTACTGGTTCTCTCCGGTGACCATATCTACAAGATGAACTACGCAAAGATGCTGGAGGAGCATAAAGCGCAGAACGCAGAGGCAACCATTGCTGTTATAGAGGTTCCGATCCGTGAAGCCAGCCGTTTTGGCATCATGAACACAAACGAAACCGGACAGATCATCGAATTCGAAGAAAAACCAGAAAAGCCAAAAAGCAATCTTGCATCCATGGGTATCTATATCTTCAACTGGAAGACGCTGCGCAAGATGCTGGTGGCTGATATGAAAAATGCGGATTCCAACCACGACTTCGGAAAAGATATCATTCCGCAGCTTCTGGATGCAGGAAGCAAGCTTTATGCCTATAAATTCAAAGGTTACTGGAAAGATGTAGGAACTATTGATTCCCTGTGGGAAGCCAACATGGACCTTCTGGACAAGAACAACGAACTGGATCTGAATGACCATACCTGGAAGATTTATACGGAAGATACTACCACTCTTCCACAGTATATAGGTCCGGACGCGAAGATCAACCGCGCTTTCATCACACAAGGCTGCGTAGTCGAAGGCGAGGTCTCCAATTCCGTATTGTTCACCGGCGCAAAGGTAGGCCCCGGAGCGAAGATCATCGATAGTGTACTGATGCCTGGCGTTGTGGTAGAAGAAGGAGCAGTTGTCACAAGAGCTCTGGTTGCCGACAATGTCAAGATCGGAAAAGAGGCAGTCGTAGGCTCTGCCGGCAGCGAACACATCGAGCTGGTCGCAAAACGCGTAAAGGGGGTAGAATAATATGTCAAAAGCATTTGGAATCATCAATTTTGCCGGAAATCATATTCAGGTAGAAGGAATGCAGGCATATCGCCCGGTCGGCGCGTTCTCTTTCCTCGGACGTTACCGCGTGATTGATTTCCCAATCTCTAACATGAGCAACAGCGGTATCGACCATATGCAGGTATATATCCGCAGAAAACCGCAGTCTCTGACCGCTCATCTGGGTACCGGACGTCATTATAATATCAACTCCAAGAGAGGACGCCTTCAGATTCTGTACGCAGAGCTGGGTACAGGCTTTACCATTTACAACACGGATATTGCCGCATATCTGGAAAACATGGAATATATCGAAAAAGAGCATTATCCTTATGTTGTGATTGCTCCAAGTTATATGATCTATTCCGCCAATTACAACGATCTTCTGAAGACACATATTGAATCCGGCGCAGACATCACCATGATGTATCACGCAGTGGACAATGCCAAAGATTTCTTCCTGAACTGCCATACACTGAATCTGAACAAGCAAAAAGGCGTACTGTCCATCGATCAGAATCACGGGAATGCCAAGAACCGCAATATCTTCATGGATACATATGTAATGACCAAGGAACTGTTTATCGATCTGGTGCGCAAGGCAAAGAAAACGTCTTCCATGTATACGCTGTCAGACATTGTCAACGCGTCCTGCCAGGAGCTGGATGTGCGCGGCGTATCTCACCGCGGATATTTTGCAACCATTACCGATTTCAAGAGCTATTATCATGCGAATATGTCTCTGATCGATTTTAAGGCTGCTAAGAATCTGTTTGAAGAAGACTGGCCCATCTATACCAGAACCAACGATTCCTGTCCGACGCAGTATTTCGAGACTGCCGACGTCAAGAATTCTGTTGTTTCCAACGGATGTCTGATCGAGGGAACTGTGGAAAATTCTGTAATCGGCCGTGGATGCGTCATTAAAAAGGGCGCTGTGGTCAAGAACAGTATTATCCTGCCGGAGGCTACCATTGGCGAAGGCGTCTATGTGGATACCCATGTGATTGACAAGCACGCCAACATCGTACATGCCAAGGAACTGACGGCTGCACCGGACAATCCGGGATATATCCGCAGAGATGACACCTTATAAAAATGTAGCGTTCACATCAGGAGCCGGCGCTGAGATAATATCTCAGGCCGGCTCTTTTGCGCACTTCTTACATCCGGCGGTTCGCCGGTTCTTCTTCTGTTCCATTCTCTTCCAGCAGCTTTTCAATCACTTCTGCCACTCCATCCTCCTGCGAAGAACTTGTTATGAGATCGGCGGCTTGTCTGCACCCCTCTGTCCCGTTAGCCACCGCCACTCCCAATCCGGCATAGCTCAGCATATCGCTGTCATTGTCTCCATCTCCAAAAGCTGCCAGATGTTCCGGCAAAAGCCCCAGATGGTTCAGCAGGAAACGCAATCCTGCTTCTTTGCCCGCCTCTTTTCCGGACACTTCCAGTAGCTGGGGCACTGAGGAAGTCACATAGATGCCGGGAATAGTCTCCAAAGATTCCCAAAGTTTCTTCTTTATCTCTCTGTCCGCCACCACCAGATCCATGCAGTCCAATTCTTCACGATGCCTCGCAAGAAATGCTTCCATTCCAGCCACCGGAATCCTGGTACTCTGGATATACGAAACAGCGGTTTCCTTCGCTCCGAAACGGACCGGATCTCTTACATAGGCTTCTTCCGCATAGGCCGTACCGTCTATGTAAGCCTCATACACAACATCTTCCCTGGTCATGGCCACAACCCGGTCTGTCAGCCGCGCATCCATGGACACCTTTCGGAGGCAGATTCCCTCTTTCAGATCATGAACCGCCACTCCGTTGGACGTAATGGCATAGCGTATTCCGGGAATCTCCAGAATTTCCCGGGGCAGAGATCTCAGCGGCCTTCCGCTGGCAACCACCACATGAATGCCAGCTGCCAACGCCCCAAGGACCGCCCTGCGGTTCCGGCCGCTGAGTCTGCCATGGTCATCCAGTGTTGTATGATCCAGATCCAGTGCAATACAGGTGATTTTCATTGTTTTTTCTCCGTTTTCTGTCCTGATTTTTATTATAATATACTAGGCTAAAAACCACAATCACCCGGGAATTTGCAAAAAACTATTGCAATTTCTTCCAAAATTTGTTTACCTATTATTTAGAGCAACTATATTTCAAATCATAAAATGAGTGAGGTATGTATCATGAATCCAATCAAAGAGGGAAAAGTACGCGAAATCTACGACAACGGCGACAGCCTGATCATGGTGGCCACCGACCGCATCAGCTGTTTCGATGTGATTCTGAAAAATGAGGTGACGAAGAAGGGAACTGTGCTGACACAGATGTCCAAATTCTGGTTTGATATGACAGAAGATATTCTTCCCAATCACATGATCTCCACCGATGTAAATGATATGCCGGAATTCTTCCGCCAGTCAAAATTCGACGGCAACAGCATGATGTGCAAAAAGCTGACCATGCTTCCCATCGAGTGCATTGTCCGGGGCTACATTACCGGAAGCGGCTGGGCCAGCTATCAGAAGGACGGCACTGTATGCGGCATCCGGCTGCCGGAGGGGCTGAAGGAATCCGATAAACTGCCGGAGCCTATCTATACGCCTTCTACCAAAGCCGAGATCGGCGATCACGACGAGAACATCTCCTACGAACATAGTATTGCTCATCTGGAGAAATATTTCCCGGGTAAAGGCGAGGAATACGCATCCAAGCTTCGTGATTACACCATTGCATTATATAAAAAATGTGCAGATTACGCACTGAGCCGCGGTATTATCATCGCGGATACCAAATTCGAATTCGGACTGGATGAAGCCGGCAATATCGTCATTGGAGACGAGATGCTGACTCCCGACAGTTCCCGCTTCTGGCCTGCAGAGGGTTATGAACCGGGCCACGGCCAGCCCTCCTTCGACAAGCAGTTTGCCCGCGACTGGCTCAAAGCCAACCCGGACAACGACTGGACCCTTCCGGAAGAGATTGTACAGAAAACCATCGATAAATATCTCCAGGGCTATGAGATGCTCACTGGAAAAAGCTTATAATAGAAAAGAATCCTGCTCTGCAGGATTCTTTTTTTCTGTCATCGACCCAGTTTCCAACCCCAGTCATCGTGGTAAATTATCTGCCGGGTCATGCCTCCATCAATACAGATATTCTCCCCGGTGATAAATCCGGCCTTCTCCGAACACAGATACATCACCATATTCGCGATGTCCAACGGATTCCCCACTCTTCCGGCCGGCTGCTGGTACGCATCCGGTCCTTGATATTCCATGCCTGCTGTGTCGATCCAGCCAGGGGATATGGAGTTCACTCGTACCCGGCCGGCCAGGCTGACTGCCATAGCATGGGGCAAAGCCGATATTCCGCCCTTGGCGGCCGTATAGCTCTCCGTTTCCGGCTGACTCATCCGGTCTCTGGAAGAAGAGATGTTGACAATAGCCGCCCCTTTTGCAAAATCCTCCAAAAATAGCTGCGTAAGATAAAAAGGCGCCGCATTTCAGTCGATCACGCAGACCTTCGCCCCTTCCTTTTCAAATTCCTCCGCAATCTGTTTGCCAATCCCGGAAGCGCCTCCGGTAATCACAGCCACTTTATTTTCAAACATTCTGATTCCTCCTGTCCCGGACCGATTGTATTCTTCTGTCTATTCTATCATATCTGATACAAAAATACCCGGATAATATGGTATCATAATCTCAAATGAACAGAAGAAAGGAAGGTTTCCTATGGAACGAGAGATTCAGTCACTTATACAGCAGATGACCCTGGAAGAAAAGGCCGGCATGTGTTCCGGCAAGGACTTCTGGCGTTTGAAAAGTATTCCCCGGCTGGGGATCCCTGAGGTCATGCTAAGCGACGGCCCTCATGGGCTCCGCAAGCAGGCAGAGGGAGGCGACCATCTGGGTTTTAATGACAGCATCAAAGCCGTGTGCTTTCCCACTGCGTGCGCGTCCGCCTGCTCCTTTGACCGGGAGCTGCTGCGGGAGATGGGAGAGGCTCTGGGCGAGGAATGCCAGGCGGAGAACGTATCCGTCATCCTTGGTCCTGCCGTCAATATCAAACGCTCTCCCCTGTGCGGGCGTAATTTTGAATATTTTTCCGAAGACCCTTATCTGGCCGCCCAACTGGCAGCCGCCCACATCCAAGGCGTACAGTCAAAAGGTGCAGGTACTTCGGTGAAACATTTTGCGGCCAACAACCAGGAACACCGGCGGATGTCCTGCTCTTCCCAGATCGATGAACGAACTTTACGCGAGATCTATCTGGCTGCCTTTGAAACTGCGGTCAAAGAAGGAAAACCAGATACCGTCATGTGTTCTTACAATAAGATTAATGGAGAATTCGCATCGGAAAATCACTGGCTGCTGACCGAAGTTCTGCGAGATGAATGGGGCTTCAACGGATATGTGATGAGCGATTGGGGCGCAGTTAACGACCGCGTGAAGGGACTGGCCGCCGGTCTGGATCTGGAAATGCCGGGAGGCAGCGGAGCCACGGACACAGAAATTGTCCGCGCCGTTCAGGAAGGCACACTGCCGGAGGCGGTTCTTAACCGGGCAGTGGAACGGATTCTGAAAATCATCTTCCGCTATACTGACCACCGGCAAAGCGCAGTTTTCGACAAGGAGAAGCATCACCGGCTTGCGGAAAAAATTGCAGAAGAATCCATGGTCCTTCTGAAAAATGTTTCGTCCATACTTCCCCTTCCCACTGCAGGGAAGAAAATCGCATTCATCGGACAGTTTGCAGAAACGCCGCGGTTCCAGGGGGGCGGCAGCTCCCATATCAATTCCTTCCGGATCACCTCCGCACTGGACGCAGTCAAAGATTATGCGGAAGTCACCTATGCGCCCGGATATATCATCTCAGAGGACCGTACCGATGACGCCCTTCTTGCAGAAGCGGTAAAAACTGCTGCCGAAGCGGATATCGCAGTAATCTTCGCCGGCCTGCCGGATTCCTTTGAATCTGAAGGATATGACCGGGAACACATGCGGATGCCGGAATGTCAGAACCAGCTGATCCAAAGAATCGCGGAAGTACAACCGGATACTGTCGTCGTCCTCCACAATGGATCTCCAGTAGAGATGCCTTGGGCCGTTCACGTCAAAGGAATCCTGGAAGCCTACCTGTGCGGCCAGGCAGTAGGAGAAGCCACGGTACGTCTGTTGTTCGGCCTTGCCAATCCCTGCGGCAAGCTGGCAGAAACCATCCCTCTTAAATTAGAAGACAATCCTTCTTACCTGAACTTCCCAGGAGATGGAAAGACGGTGGAATACCGGGAAAGCGTATTCGTCGGATACCGCTACTACGACACCAAACGCATGGACGTCCGATATCCGTTCGGACACGGACTGAGCTATACCACTTTTGAATACAGCAATCTAAAGATATCTCCGCAGACGATGCATGATACAGATACCATCACCGTATCTGCAGACATCCGCAATACAGGCGACCGCCCCGGAAAAGAAATCGTGCAACTGTATGTATCTGACCGTACAAACGCTGCGCAGCGTCCGGCAAAAGAACTGAAGAACTTCACAAAAATTGCTCTGGAACCCGGCGAAACCAAGACCATATCTCTTCAGCTGGACAGAAGAAGCCTTTCCTGGTTCTGCACCGATCTGCATGACTGGTACGCAGCGTCCGGCGAATATGAAATTCTCCTCGGTTCCTCTTCCCGGGATATACGGCTTCGGGATACGGTCTTTTTTAAAACCGCCGTACATCCTCCGTTTGCGATCCACGCCAACACCACAATTGCTGAACTGTTGGCCGATCCCAGAACTCATGCGGCGGTTCTGGACATTGCCGCAGATCTGGGGCACAGCATGAGCGGCGGTTCCAACGATCCTTCTGCTTCCCAGGCTGCCTCCGAAGCAATCACTCCGGAAATGACTTTAAAAATGATGGAGAATTCTCCACTCCGCTCATTAAAAAGCTTTATGGGCATTACTGATGAAGAATTGCAGGAAATCATCCGGCAATTTGCCAAGCTGACTGCACCGGATAATCCATAATGCACAGAAGGATGCGGCATTTTACAAATAAAATGCCGCATCCTTTTCCATTTCCATCCCTATACCAGATTCTATTCCGCTGCCACCTGTACACAGTGATCAACCAGCCATTCTTTTACCGCATTGCTCAGGGCAATTTCTTTCAGATCCTCTTCTTCCGCAGCTTCCTTCAGCGCATCTACATCCTCATATCCGTAGGATTCCGCCATCTCCTTAAACTCAGCTTCATACTCTTCATCGCTGAGACTGATTTTTTCCTCATCGGCAATGGCTTTTACAACCATAGATTCCTTCAGCGTGGACTCCACAGCCATCTCCACCTGTTCATTAAACTGGTCTTCTGTCATGCCCATCTGCTCCTGGATAAAGGTGGCGAAATCAGTTTCGTAGTATTCCGCCGCGGTCTCGTATTGCTCTCTCAAAGAAGCGGTCATCTCTTCTTTCTCATCTTCCGGATATTTCTTTACTTCCGTATTATCCAGAACCTTCTGCCATACCTCCTGAGCCAGCGTATCCTCATAGCTGGCCTGGGCGCTCTCTTCCAGTTCTTTCTTCGTCTCTTCCTTGTATTCCTTTACGGTCTTGGATTCCTCCGAAACGCTTTTTACAAATTCATCTGTCAGCTCTGGAACCTCTTCTACGCTGATTCCCTTTACAGTAATGGTAAATACCACATCTTTTCCAGCATAATCTGCGTTGCCGTAATCATCCGGGAACTTGCCGTTCCAGTCAAAAGTATCTCCAATATTATGGCCAATGATACTGTCTTCAAATCCCTCGATAAAAGATCCGGATCCAATCACCAGCGGGTAATCGGTACTGGAACCGCCTTCAAACTCAGCCCCATCAATCTTGCCCACAAAATCAATCGTAGCCGTATCTCCGGATTCTACTGCCCGGTCCGTAATCTCAGTGGTTGTGGCATTGGTCTGCAGATCTGCCTGGATTGCCGATTCCACATCCTCATCTGTGACTTCCTCCGGTTTGGATACTTCATCTACTTCTACTCCCTTATACTGAGCGATGGTCAGTTCATCTGTCTCCAGCCCCTTACTGCCCTGACATCCAGTCAGAAGCATGGATGCTGCAAATACTCCTGTTAACGCCATTACGATTCTCTTTTTCATCATACACCTCATATTCATTCTGATTTCTTTGCACGATCAATGCATTCAAACAAACACTCTTATGTTATAGCACATCTCTTCCCGGTTTCCTAGTATTTTTATATATATTTCACAGTTTCTTTTACAGGACCGGGGAAAGAAGCCGACAGAACTGCTCTTTTGTCCGGATCACCAGACTCCGCTGCTTATAAAGTTTCTTCGTCACCATCGTGCTTCTTGGGATATCATTTTCAAAAGCCTCCATCAGCCGGCTGGTAGTCCTTGCACTGTACACCACCGCATTCACTTCGAAATTCAGCGCGAAACTGCGGATATCCATATTGGCGGTCCCAATACAGCTGACCAGCCCGTCCACACACAGACATTTGGTATGCAGGAAACCCTTATCATAGGTATAGCATCTGGCCCCGGCCTCGATCATTTCTCCCAGATAGGAATATGTGGCCCAGTACACAAACGGATGGTCCGGTTTACAGGGAACCATGATCCGCACATCGATTCCGGATTTCACAGCAATGATCAAAGCATCCTTAATATCATCATCCGGAATAAAATATGGCGTCTGGATATAAATGCTCTTCCGCGCCATATGAATCAGACGCAGATAATTATTCCTTATGATCTGGCTTCCTGAATCCGGACCGCTGGATATGATCTGAACCGGATCTCTGCCCGATCGTACATACGTCGGTATTTCAAACAGGCGGTCTTCCAGAAACAGATTCTCTCTGGCCGCATAATTCCAGTCCAGAACAAAACGAACCGCCATTGAAGTAACGGCAGATCCTTCGATACAGATATGGGTATCACGCCAATATCCGAACTTCGGATCCTTTCCCAGATACTCCCGGCCCACATTGAAACCGCCCACAAACCCGATCCTTCCGTCCACCACTACGATCTTACGGTGATTGCGGTAATTCACTCTCAGCTGGAGCTTGCCCAGTACTGCCGGGAAGAATTCCGCCACCTGGATCCCTGCTTTTGTAAGCCGTTCCCAGTCCGACCGATGCATTCCTTTTGCCCCTCTGCACCCCATACTGTCGAACAATACCCGGACCTCGACGCCCTGACGCACCTTGCGCAGCAGCACCGTCTCAATCTCTTTCCACAGTTCGTCGCTGCGGATAATATAATACTGAATATGGATATAGTTTCTTGCATGATCCATCTCATTAAGCAATGCATCGAATTTTTCCCGGCCATCTGTATAGATCCGGATATCATTGTTATCCGTCAGCACTGCCTCCCCTTCGTTCAGATTATAAAGGATCAGGCTCTTGAAACGCTCCAGCTCCGGATCCCGCAGGCGCAGTTTCTTTCGATAGATAGATTCCTCTTGCCTCCGGACGGCGTACTTGATTTCTCCTTCAATCTCCTTCATCTTGAACATCCTCTCCTTGTGGAAATTCTGTCCCAGAATCAGATACAGAATGAATCCCAGGATCGGAATAAAGTACAAAAGCAAAAGCCAGGCCCACACCGTTGTCGGATTGCGGCGCTGAAAAAAGATGATCAGAAAAGAAAAAACCACATTAATCAGAAACAGATATTCCCACATCCACACATAGGCTTTTCCAACATCTTCGATTACCGTCATTAACATACCTTTTCCCTCCCGTTTCTTTATTATACCTGCTATCCCCAGAAAAGTAACCCTAAAATCGCAAATCTCTTGCACTTGTCCCCAAAGAATGATAAAATGAAATGCATGAAAAAAACACTATGAGGAGGTTCACCGTGAGTACGTTAACCATCGTATTACTTGTGATTCTGGTAATATTAATCATTGCCTGCATCGTATTATACATTCTTGGAAAAAAAGCGGAAAAGAAACAGGCTGCTCAGCAGGAACAGCTGGACGCAATGGCACAGACCGTGTCCATGCTGATCATTGACAAACGAAAGATGAAGCTCAAAGAATCCGGGCTTCCATCCATCGTATTAGAGAGCACTCCGAAGTATCTTCGCCGCTCCAAGGTTCCGATCGTCAAAGCCAAGGTCGGCCCGAAGATCATGACACTGATGTGCGATGCCCAGATCTACCCGCTGATTCCTGTCAAAAAGGAAGTCAAGGCAACCGTCAGCGGAATCTATATTACAGCGGTCAAGGGAATCCGCGGGCCGCTGGAGACACCGCAGAAAAAGAAAGGATTTTTCGCAAGACTGCGGAACCGGTAATCAGGTACATAAAAACAGTGGATACTGTTATCATCAGCATCCACTGTTTTTTATTCTCTGATACCGGAATGACTCTTGATCTGCAGCACAATATTGCAGTCCGCCACCGCTTCTCCATTGATATCCAACGCATAGTTGACCCGCACATCGATCAGATCTTCCGTCTCTTCTACTTTCATATCTTTTGTATGGATTCCGACCAGCAGTTCCCCGTAAGGCGTTTCATACTGGGCCATGTTGATCTTGTCCTTCTCGAATACCATATGGGCATTGGAAATTCCACTCTTCATGATCTCCAGCAGCCGCCCGTCCGTAATCCGAATCTTATTGCGGATCGTACCGGGAAGCCCTTCCACCACCTCGTCATAAACCACATAATGCTTTCCGTCTTTCCAATAATAAGACGCCGGAGTGATTACTTCGATCGGTACATTCTCTTCCTCTGTTCCGTCTTCTTCCGTGATTCCGGTCATATCATAGTGAAGACCGGATATACTCAGCAATACTTCTTTTGTCATATCGTCTCCTAATATTCCTCTATATTGATCTGCCGGGTGGCCGCCACATCATAGGGAAGAATGGAATTGGCAAATTCCGTAAACTTCTCCGCCGTGTCGCTGACATAAAAGTCGTATCTCGCCGGCTGTCCCGCATCATTCAGGATTCCCTGTTCTTCCAGCACCTTTTTCAGATCCATGGCTGTCTCATAGGCAGGATTCACAATATGTACCTTCTCGCCAAAATAGGCAATAATTCTGGACCGCAGCAGCGGATAATGGGTACATCCAAGAATCATAGTATCAATATCCGTCGCCTTCATAGAAGACAGATAGATATCGATCACTTCCTCTGTAATCGGATGCTTGGCAAAACCTTCCTCCACCAGCGGCACAAACAGCGGACAAGGTTGGCCAATGACTTTCGCATCCGGACGAAGAGACCGGATCACCTTCGTATATGTCTCGCTCCGGATCGTAGCCTCCGTACCGGCCACTCCGATTATTCCATTCCTTGTCTCCCGGACCGCTGCCCGCGCGCCGGGAACAATTACCCCCATGATCGGGATGTCGATTTCCTCCTGTATCGTATCCAGCGCCAGCGCACTGGCCGTATTGCAGGCGATAACAATTGCTTTCACATCCTTTGTCTGCAGAAAATGTACAATCTGCCTGGAGAACCGTATAATGTTGTTCCTGGACTTGCTCCCATAGGGCACCCTGGCCGTATCTCCGAAATACACAATATTCTCGTTCGGCAATTGGCGCATAATCTCTCTTGCCACCGTCAGCCCTCCGACTCCCGAATCAAACACACCTACCGGCGCTGTCTTCCTGCTCTTAATATCCACAACCAAACGACTCCTTTGCATCTTTATCCGTATTACACATTGTAACCGCTGCCAGCCAGAAATTCAAGTAAAAAGGGGTCAGATCCCTGTGAAACCCACGGTTTTCAACAGAAAGACCTGACCCCATCTTAATTTTTAATCCTATAACGCAAGCTGTTTTGCAATTTCATACTGGTATTCCGGAATTGCTTTCTTCATACCAAGCGCCTCATCGATATCGAAATCTACATACTGTCCATGTTTATATCCTACGACACGATTGCTCTTACCCTGCAGGAGAAGATCCACTGCCATAGCTCCCATAATAGAAGCATAAACACGGTCTTTACAGGTCGGACTTCCTCCCCTCTGCATATGTCCGATAATGGTGGCTCTGGTCTCCATTCCGGTAGCTTCTTCAATTCTCTTCGCCATATTAATGGAATCACCGATTCCCTCCGCATTGATGATAATATAATTCTTCTTGCCG
Source organism: uncultured Lachnospiraceae bacterium (assembly GCA_949287925.1). GTDB lineage: Bacteria > Bacillota > Clostridia > Lachnospirales > Lachnospiraceae > Merdimonas. The sequence goes on along the minus strand of CASEIR010000042.1, from coordinate 6,057 downwards.
CGCTTTCTGCATTCCTGGATATCTGCCACGATTGCAGCTTCATCATAATCATGCTCTTCCGGCATCAGGATTCTCTCCGCGCCATTCGCAATACCGCACCACAGAGCCAGATATCCTGCGTCTCTTCCCATTACCTCGATGATGGAACATCTTTCATGAGATGTGGATGTGTCACGCACTTTGTCAATTGCTTCCATGGCTGTATTTACGGCCGTATCAAAACCAATTGTATATTCCGTACAGGCAATATCCAGATCGATGGTTCCTGGAATACCTACTGTGTTGACGCCGAAATGTGCCAGTTTCTGCGCGCCCGCAAAGGAACCGTCTCCTCCAATTACCACCAGTCCGTCAATTCCGTATTTCTTACAGATCGCAGCAGCTTTCTGCTGCCCTTCTTCTGTACGCATCTCTTCACAACGGGCCGTCTGAAGAATGGTACCTCCCCGCTGGATCGTATCAGATACATCTCTGGCTGAGAGATCAATGATTTCCTCATTCAAAAGCCCCTGGTAGCCTTTACGAATACCTCTTACCTTCAAGCCTTTTCCCAGCGCAGTTCTTACTACCGCGCGGATTGCAGCGTTCATTCCCGGTGCATCTCCACCACTCGTCAGGACACCAATCGTACGAATTACTTTGTCTGCCATGATTCATTCCTCCATTGTATTCTTATCAAACTATTACTACCTCTCTCGTGCAACATTTTACCGTAATTAATGATTGTTTTCAATGGCTTTTTCTATCAGTTTTACACAACTTTCCCCCAGATAATTCGTCAACTTGCTCAAGAGAATTTTATCCGCATTCACGCTTTTTGACGGGGGAAGCCTCTTAATTGCTTTCTCTTTCCTGCAGTATATTATCACGGAATCCTCTCCGTCCGAATCTTCCAGAAGTTTCAAAAGCTCCTCTTCTCCTTCCAGGTATGCCGCCTTATCGGAATACTGAAGCCACAGTTCCTTCTTCGTCTGTTCAAAGGGGATCACTGATTCGCAGATCAGCTTGCTGGCCGCCTCATCCTCTTCCGACACCCGCCCCCTTATAAACACCTTACTGTCTTCTTCCAGATACTGCTGCGCCTTTTCATAATCTCTTGGGAACACCACAATTTCCACAGATCCGGCCAGGTCTTCCAGTGTAAGGAACGCCATCACCTTATTATTCCTTGTATACTTGATGGTCTTTCCTGTAATGATCCCTCCCACAGTCTCTCTGGCTCCGTCACGGACCTTCGTCCTGCGGGTCTCTTCATCATACTGGAAATCCAGGGTTGTACGGGTAATGTTCTTCTTCCATTTTTCCTCGTATTCTTCCATGGGATGACCGGTCAGATAGACGCCCAGCACTTCCTTTTCAAATGCCAGCTTCGTCTCCTTCTCATATTCTCCCACATCCGGCATAGGAATATCAAATTCCGCTTTCTGATCGTCATCTACCATATCAAACAGTGACATCTGCCCGGTCATAGAATACTTCCGCTCCCGGGCTGCCTGATCCATCACCTGCACATAGATGATCATGAACTGCTTGCGAGTCCCTCCCAGGCTGTCGAAAGCGCCCGACTTAATGAAGCTTTCTATGGTCCGCTTATTCACTTCCCTGCCCGAAAGCCTTTCCACAAAATCTTTCAGTGTTTTGTAGGGTCCCCGTTCCTTCCGCTCCGCAAGGATGGCTTCAATCACCGGGCGGCCCACGCTTTTAATCGCCGCCAGTCCGTAGCGGATCTTCCCATGATCCACAGAAAAGCTTCCCACTCCCTGATTGATATCCGGCGGCAGAACGTCGATTCCCATCTGCCTGCAAGTGTAGATATATTCCGAAACCTTCCCGGAATTATCGATAACCGATGTCATAAGCGCCGCCATGAACTCCACCGGATAATAATATTTTAACCAGGCTGTCTGATATGATACCACCGCATAAGCAGCTGCATGGGATTTATTAAACGCATACTTGGCGAAATCGATCATTTCATCATAAATCTTATTCGCCGTCTGCTCGCTGATTCCCCGGGCTATACATCCCGGAACCCCTTCCGCCTCATTTCCATAGACGAAATTCTGCCGTTCCTTTTGCATCACATCGCCTTTTTTCTTCGACATGGCCCGGCGTAAAAGATCGCTGCGGCCAAGGGTATAGCCGGCCAGATCCCGTACAATCTGCATGACCTGCTCCTGGTATACAATACAACCGTAGGTAGGCGACAGAATCGGTTCCAGCTGCGGACAATCATAAGTAATCCGCTCGGGATGGTTCTTTCCTTTAATATACTGGGGGATAAAATCCATCGGTCCAGGGCGGTACAGGGAAATTCCGGCAATAATATCTTCCAGGCTCTGCGGCTTTAATTCTTTCATGAAACTTTTCATTCCGCCGCTTTCCAACTGGAACACACCGTCTGTCCGTCCCGTTCCGATGGATGCCAGAACCGCTTTGTCATCATAATCAATCTGATTGATATCGATTGCTTTCCCAGAAGATTCTCCGGCCAGCCTGGCTGCGTCCTGAATCACAGTCAGTGTCCGAAGCCCCAGGAAATCCATCTTAAGCAGTCCCAGTTCTTCCAGAGTGGTCATGGTAAACTGGGTCGTAACAGAACCATCCGATCCCAGAGAAAGCGGAACAAATTCATCAATTGCCTTCTGGCCGATCACAACGCCGGCCGCATGCATGGACGTATGTCTGGGAAGACCTTCCAGCCGCTTCGACATATCGATCAGTTCCCGCACCTGATCATCCTCCTGGTACAGCTTCTTCAGTTCCGGATTCATGGTCAGCGCCCTGTTCAGCGTAATATTCAGCTCCGCCGGTATCATTTTTGCGATACTGTCCACATATCCATAAGGAAGATCCATGACTCTTCCCACGTCACGGATCACTCCCTTAGCCGCCATGGTACCAAAGGTGACAATCTGAACCACACGGTCAGATCCGTACTTGTTTACCACATAATCAATCACTTCCTGTCTCCGTTCAAAACAGAAATCCACATCAATATCCGGCATGGATACCCGTTCGGGATTCAGGAACCGCTCAAACAGGAGCTGGTATTTGATGGGGTCAATGCTGGTAATCCCCAGACAGTAGGACACGATACTTCCTGCGGCGGATCCTCTTCCCGGTCCCACCATGATCCCCTGATTCCTTGCATAATTAATAAAATCCCATACAATCAGAAAATAATCCACATACCCCATGGAACGGATCGTAGATAGTTCATATTCCAGACGCTCTTTCAGTGCGTCATCCCCGCCCGGATAATGAGCTTCCAGCCCCTGATAACACAGCTCCTTCAGATATTCCCAGGAGGTATATCCCTCCGGCACATCATATTTGGGCAGCTTGGTCACACCGAACTCGATTTCTACATTGCACCGGTCTGCAATCCGCTGTGTATTCTCCAACGCATGCAGCGCATAAGGGAACAGCTCCCGCATCTCTTCTTCAGACTTCAGGTAATACTGACCGCCCTCATAACGCATCCGGTCTTCATCCGCCAGTTTCTTACCAGTCTGGATACAGAGCAGGATGTCGTGGGGTTTTTCATCTTCCGCATATGTGTAGTGTACATCGTTGGTAGCCACCAGATCGATTCCCGTCTCCTGAGACATCCGGAGCAAAGACTGATTCACCAGCCGCTGCTCCTGCATCCCGTGATCCTGAAGCTCCAGAAAGAAATTCCCTTCTCCGAAAATATCCCGGTACCGCAGCGCCGCCTCCTTCGCTTCTGCGTACATGCCCCGGAGGATATTCTTCTGCACTTCTCCCGCCAGACAGGCGCTCAGCGCAATCAATCCCTCGTGATATTCTCTTAAGACCTCCAGATCTACTCTCGGTTTGTAATAATACCCTTCCGTGAATCCCCGGGATACGATCTTGATCAGATTATGGTATCCCAGATCATTTTCCGCCAACAGCACCAGATGATAATACTTGTCGTCTCCACTGCCCGCCGCTTCTTTATCAAACCGGCTTCCCGGAGCCACATAGACCTCGCAGCCCAGGATCGGCCGGATCCCGGCAGCCTTTGCGGCACGGTAAAAATCAATAACGCCAAACATAACGCCATGATCTGTGATTGCCACGCTGTCCATTCCCAGTTCTTTCACTCTGGATATACATTCCTTTATCTTATTCGACCCGTCCAGCAGACTGTATTCCGTGTGGACATGCAGATGTACAAAACTCATATTTCTCTCGCTTTCCCTGCTTCTGGCTTTTGTGTTCCCCGGACAGATTAGCCGTTCACCATAAAGCTAGCCAGTTTATCAATATCTTCCTGTTCATATGCAACAATCTCCAGTTCCGGGATCTCCCCTTTGGAGAAAATATCAGACATGGAAACATACTGCGAAAGCTTAGACTTCAGGTTCAGTCTGTCCCCCTCTCCCGTCACCAACTCTACTCTGCCGTTACAGGAATCAACAACGCTGAAAAACTTTTCAATATTCGTAATATTCTTTACCTTCATCGGTCCCTCTCCTTCCTTATTCTTCTGCCCTTCATTATAACTTATGACTTCCGGATTTCAATGCAGTTTTCTTTGATTGTAATTTTTCCAGCTTTTAAAAGACGGCCTGCTGCCCGCTTGAACGCATTCTTGCTAAGGCCCAATTCCGTTTTGATTAATTCAGCATCTGATCTGTCCGTAAACGGCAGTGTTCCTCCATTTTTCTCCAACCGTTCCCAGATCATCTGTGCGTCCTTATCCATCTGCAGGTAAGCTTTCTCTCTGACGCTCAGATCCAGCTTTCCATCTTCTCTGACCCGGATGACACGGCCGGACACACGGGCGCCCACTTTCAGATTGCCAAACGCTTCCCGTCTGGGAATCAGCGCGCTGTATTTTTCATCCACCGCTACAAAAACCCCGAACTGTTCGCTGGTATCATAGATAATTCCTTCCACCAGATCCTCTTTCTGATATGGGGAATCCGTACGCAGTAATTCATAAACCTTCATTGTGGCGCACAGCCGCCCGGACTTATCCACATAAAGGGACACCAGAACCTCGTCTCCCTTTCTTACCTTCGCCGTCTGCTCTTTAAAAGGAAGCAGCAGATCCTTTTCCAGTCCCCAGTCCAGAAATGCTCCAATCCTTCCGCATTCCACCACCCTTAGCACCGCCAGCTCTCCCAAAGTAAGCTTTGGCTCCTGTGTGGTTGCGATCAGCCGGTCCATCGAATCTTTATACAGAAACACTTCTACCGGATCTCCCAGCTCCAATCCGGAAGGCACCTGTTTTTTCGGCAGGAGAACCCGTTCCTCACGTGTTCCCAGATACATGCCAAAATCCACTTTCTTTACTGCCATCAGCGTTTTCTTTTTTCCCAGTCCATCTGCAATTGCCATCTCTTATCTCCTTTTTACTTCTACTACCGCATATGGTTTTCCTGTTTCATCACACAGTTCCACTACCCTGCGGTCTTTTTCTACCGCCAGCTTCGGACAGATCCTGTCTCCATAAACTGCAGACTTCTTATACTCTGCCCGCATATGAAAAACTTCCTCCGCTTCCGGCAGCAGTTCCATTGCCATCTGTACATACTGGCAGTTGTTCACGTGTTCATTGGTGTCAATGTGATACTTCCGCACCAAGAAGGAGGGCTGTTCCTCCGCCTGTTTTGGAAGTGTGATTTTTCTGGATTCATACTCCATATCCAGCGGCTCTCCGGTCCCATATTTTTCAATATCCTCAGGCAGAGCCTTCACCGGCCGTCCCTTTTCCGTATCCACATAAACCCAGACCGAATGTGCATAGGCGGCCATATGTCCCGCTTCATCTTCCAGACAGAAGTTGCGGTATCCATAAAGTCCCTGAAACCCGGATGCCCAGGTTCTGACGCGGATCGCTTCTCCCAATTCCGGATAACGCTCTACCTCTACCTGCCAGAAAGACAACACCCAGGCCCGTTTCCGTCTCTCACAGAATGAAAGCCCCAGATCCAGTTCTTCCGACTGAAAGGTACTGCAATCCTGAAAATAATTAATGATCGCCGGAAGCGTAATCCGTCTATGGTGATCGACCTCACTGAACCTGACTCTGCTTTCAAA
>CASEIR010000041.1 GCA_949287925.1 uncultured Lachnospiraceae bacterium | reverse complement strand
GGTACTGGATCTATTGCCCATGCGGCAGCTGATACCGACGATCCGGTAAAACAGGGTTATTTCGGCGTATTTGAAGTATTTGTAGACACTATCGTGATCTGTACCATGACCGCGCTGATTATCCTTCTCGGCGCCCAGAATGACATTACATACGGTGTGGCTGCGGGAGCCGAACTGACAATCTCTGGCTTTACAAATGTATACGGCTCATGGGTTTCCGTCATTACAGCTGTTGCCATGTGCTGTTTCGCATTTTCCACCATCCTGGGCTGGGGACTCTACGGTACCCGGTGTGTGGAATTCCTGGTAGGATCCAAAGTCAACAAACCGTTCATGCTGATCTATTCAGCAGTAGCAGTTGTGGGCGCCACCATCGATCTGGGACTGCTCTGGAGTATCGCAGATACCTTTAACGGTATGATGGTTATCCCCAACCTGATCGGTCTGTTCCTGCTATCTGGTACTGTATTTGAACTGGTAAAAAAGAGCAGAACCTAGGTGATATTTTTTCGAAAACAAAACACCCGGCAAAACCCGGACTTTGACTCATCGATGTCGCAAAAAAGAATCCTCTGCGCAATACGCAGAGGATTCTTTCGTTCAATATGTTCACATTAACACAGTGTATTACTTCTGATTGATAGCTGCCTGTGCTGCTGCCAGTCTTGCGATCGGCACACGGAACGGTGAGCAGGATACATAGTTCAGTCCAAGGCTGTTGCAGAATTCAACAGAGGACGGATCTCCACCGTGTTCTCCACAGATACCAACGTGCAGGTTCGGATTTACCGGTTTTCCTAATTCAATGGCCATCTTCATCAGCTTGCCTACGCCAACCTGATCCAGTTTTGCAAATGGATCGTTCTCGTAGATCTTAGCATCATAGTAAGCTTCCAGGAACTTACCAGCATCATCACGTGAGAAACCGAATGTCATCTGAGTCAGGTCGTTGGTACCGAAGCAGAAGAAGTCAGCTTCTTTTGCAATCTCATCTGCTGTAAGTGCAGCTCTTGGGATCTCGATCATAGTACCAACTTCGTACTTCAGATCGCTTCCTGCTGCTGCGATCTCAGCATCAGCTGTCTCAACAACGAATTTCTTCACATACTTCAACTCTTTGATCTCTCCAACAAGCGGGATCATAATCTCTGGCTTAACTTCCCAGTCCGGATGAGCCTTCTTAACGTTAATCGCCGCACGGATAACAGCCTTTGTCTGCATCTTAGCAATCTCCGGATAAGTAACTGCCAGACGGCATCCACGATGACCCATCATCGGGTTAAACTCATGCAGGCTGTCGATGATTGTCTTGATCTGTTCAACAGTCTTGCCCTGAGCGTCAGCCAGTTTCTTAATATCTTCTTCTTCTGTAGGAACGAACTCATGAAGCGGCGGATCCAGGAAACGGATGGTTACCGGATTTCCTTCCAGCGCCTCATACAGTTTCTCGAAGTCTCCCTGCTGCTCCGGAAGAATTTTCTCCAGAGCTGCTTCTCTTTCTTCCTCTGTCTCAGAACAGATCATCTCACGGAATGCATCGATTCTGTTGCCTTCAAAGAACATATGCTCTGTACGGCAAAGTCCGATACCTTCTGCGCCAAGCTCGCGAGCCTTCTTAGCGTCAGCCGGTGTATCTGCATTTGTACGAACCTTCATAGTTCTGTACTTGTCAGCCCATCCCATGATTCTTCCGAATTCGCCTGCGATAGTAGCATCTACAGTCGGGATGATTCCGTCATAGATTGCACCTGTAGATCCATCCAGAGAGATTGCATCTCCCTCATGGAATTCTTTTCCTGCAAGAGTAAATTTCTTATTAGCTTCGTCCATAGCGATGTCGCCACATCCGGATACACAGCAGGTACCCATACCACGGGCAACAACGGCTGCGTGAGATGTCATACCGCCACGAACAGTCAGAATACCCTGAGCAGACTTCATACCTGTGATATCTTCCGGAGATGTCTCCAGACGAACCAGAATAACCTTCTCTCCTCTTGCAGCCCATGCTACAGCGTCATCTGCTGTAAACACGATCTTACCGCATGCAGCTCCCGGTGAAGCGCCCAGCGCTTTTGCCATCGGTGTAGCAGCCTTCAGAGCAGCTGCATCGAACTGCGGATGAAGCAGTGTATCAAGGTTTCTAGGATCAATCATTGCTACAGCTTCTTCTTCTGTTCTCATTCCCTCGTCAACAAGGTCACAAGCAATCTTCAGAGCAGCCTGAGCAGTTCTCTTACCATTACGTGTCTGCAGCATGTACAGTTTACCATGCTCTACAGTAAACTCCATGTCCTGCATATCTCTGTAGTGTGTCTCCAGAGTCTTGCATACATCTTTGAACTGTGCGAATGCTTCCGGGAACTTCTGTTCCATCTCGGAAATGTGCATAGGTGTACGAACACCTGCAACAACGTCCTCGCCCTGTGCATTGGTCAGGAATTCTCCGAACAATCCGTTCTCTCCTGTAGCAGGGTCTCTTGTAAATGCAACACCTGTTCCACAGTCATCTCCCATGTTACCAAATGCCATCATCTGTACGTTAACAGCGGTTCCCCATGAATACGGGATATCGTTGTCACGACGGTATACGTTAGCTCTCGGGTTGTCCCAGGAACGGAATACTGCCTTAACAGCTCCCATCAACTGTTCTTTTGCGTCAGACGGGAAGTCCGTGCCGATTTTTTCTTTGTATTCGGCCTTGAACTGTCCTGCAAGAGTCTTCAGATCATCTGCTGTCAGTTCAACATCCTGCTTAACGCCTTTTTCTTCTTTCATCTTGTCGATGAGTTCTTCGAAATATTTCTTGCCGACTTCCATAACGACGTCGGAGTACATCTGGATAAATCTTCTGTAGCAGTCCCATGCCCAGCGAGCATTTCCGGAAGCCTCTGCCAGAGTCTCTACTACTTCTTCGTTCAGACCAAGGTTCAGGATGGTATCCATCATACCTGGCATAGAAGCTCTTGCACCAGAACGAACAGAAACAAGAAGCGGATTCTCTTTGTCTCCGAATTTCTTTCCTGTGATGCCTTCCAGTTTCTCGATCGCTTCCATGATCTGAGCCATGATCTCATCATTGATCTTTCTGCCATCTTCATAATACTGTGTACAAGCTTCTGTTGTTACTGTAAATCCCTGTGGTACCGGGAGTCCCAGGCTTGTCATCTCTGCAAGGTTCGCGCCTTTTCCACCAAGAAGGTTTCTCATGGTCGCGTTACCTTCTGTGAACATATAAACCCATTTTGCCATGTCCTTAATGACCTCCTAAAATATTATTTTTCTAAGTCGCACATATATTTTACTGGTTTTACCAATATTCGTCAAGAGTTTCGCAATAAACAAAACACGTAATACTACATATTTTTAAGGAATGCCCTGTAGCCTCTGTACGCTTCATAAACATCCGCTTTGCTGGTCACCTCCCAAGGCGCATGCATGCTTAGAACAGCCACACCACTGTCAATCACTTCCATCCCATAATTTGCCATGATATATGCAATGGTTCCGCCGCCGCCTTCGTCTACCTTGCCAAGTTCCGCGAACTGATACGCCACTTCATCCCGGTCCATTGCATGACGGATCTGTGCCAGATATTCTGCATTTGCATCATTAGATCCCCCTTTTCCTCTACTGCCGGTAAACTTGTTAAACACCAGTCCGCGTGCAAAAAATGCGGAACTGCGTTTTTCAAATGCTTCAGCAAACATGGGATCATAGGCAGCGCTCACATCGGAAGAAAGCATTTTGGAATTCTGAAGCGCTCTTCGAACTTTCAATTCCGATTCCGTTCCTTCTAACGCAATCAGTTCTGCAACTACATTTTCAAAAAAGCGGGAATGCATACCCGTTGCTCCCACACTCCCGATCTCTTCTTTGTCAACCAGAACGCAGCATGAAGTTTTCTCCACTTTTTGCTCGTCCAGCATAGCGAAAAGAGAAGTGAACGCGCACACACGGTCGTCCTGACCATAAGCCAGGATCATACTACGGTCAATACCGCAATCTCTGGCTTTGCCCGCAGGAACAATTTCCAATTCTGCAGAGACAAAATCCTCCTCTTTCATATCATAGTACGACTCCAGCAGTCTAAGTACATTTCTCTTAACCGCATCTTTCTCTTCCTTTTCCAGATCTTCGGCCTGCTCGATGGGACGGCTTCCAAACAACAAGTCCAGTTTCTCACCCTCAATCACAGCATTTGCTTTCTTTTCCATCTGCTTTGCCGCCAGATGAACCAGCAGATCTGAAATTACAAAAACCGGATCTTCTTCCTTTTCACCAATATGAACCTCCGTCACCGTTCCGTCCTTCTTGGCAACCACACCATGAAGAGCAAGCGGAATCGTTACCCACTGATACTTTTTGATTCCGCCATAATAATGGGTATCCAAATAAGCCAGTTCCTCATTCTCATACAGTGGATTCTGCTTCACATCAATCCTTGGCGAATCAATATGCGCGCCAAGAATATTCATTCCTTCTTCCAAAGGCTTCGCCCCGATGTTAAACAGCGCAACACTCTTGTTCATACAAACGGCATAAACCTTGTCTCCCGCCTTCAAAGGGCCGGAAAACTGACGGATATCCCTGTATCCCGCCTTTTCAGCCTCGGCCACAGCAAGCTTCACGCATTCCCGCTCCGTCTTGCCTGCATCCAGACAATACTTGTACCTTTCATTCACTTTCCATAAATCTTCAAGTTGTTCTGAAGAATACACATTCCAAACATTAACCTTGCCCATAATCAACCTCCATTTCCTTTCACTTATCTTCCAGTATAGCAAAGCAAGCCAAAAAGTCCATATGAGGACGTAGTATTTTTAAAATTGACGCGTTGTCTTTTTTTAATTGTCACGTTGTTTTTTTCAAGAAGTCTACGTCCCAAATCAAAAAAATGGGTGTCCCAAACTTTATTATCTCTGCCATTTTTCTTTTTATTGATTTTGCACATTGTTCATTGTTTTCATACATAGCTGCGTTGCCTTATGTTTAGAGATATTTAGCGTGCTGACCAATCCATCGATATATTCTTCTCTCAACTGATTTTCTTCGAACACCTGCAGAATCTGTTTCAGCTGCTTATGTTCGAACATTTCTTCTGCCAGCACATACGCAGCTTCTTCTCGTTGTTTCTCCATCTCTTCTCTTAAATCTGCAAAGACTTGTGTATGCCGTTTCATATGAAATATTTCAAATTCTTCATAATCACGAAACACCTCTCGATATTTTCCCAAGGCATGAGAATGGATGATTCTGGTCTCTTCCAACATATACTCGGCCATACTCCCGTATTTATATTTCAAGGGATTATTCACCATATTCGCCTTTACCGGATTCATATGAATATAACGCACACAGTTCCAATAATACGCTTCCGTCTCAATACATTCACTGGAAAAACGGTTTTGAAACACATGACCATTTCTGTTATGTTTAAAATTATAATATCTTGCATATTCAGCCAATATAAGTGCCATGAACATTGATAAAATCTGGATTTCTGCCCGGATGATAAAGTGGGCATGATTTGACATGATACAATAAGCATAGATTTCTGCTTCGTATTTTGACAGACATTTACAGATAATTTTTCTGAAATACATCTTTTCTCGCTGCTGATCAAAGATGCGTTCTTTATTAATCCCCTTCACCATTACATGATAGAACTTTGTACTGCTTTCTCTGCGTCTTCTCGCCGGCACATGATTCCTCCTTTTATACCGGCAGAAAATAACGTTGGGGACACCCATTTTTTCAATTTAGGACGTAGACTTTTTACAAAAGTCTACGTCCTTATTTGTTATTTGCTATTTCATTTCGTCTCTTACTTCTTTGAAGCACTTCACGATGAAATCGATATCTTCTTTTGTATGGCTTGCGCACACCTGTGTGCGGATTCTTGCTTTGCCCTTCGGCACTACTGGATAGGAGAACGCTACTACGTAAACACCTTTGTCCATCATGCGTTTTGCGAATTCTGCAGCGGTTTTTTCATCATACAGCATAACCGGTACACATGGATGGGTTCCTGGAATGATGTCGAATCCGTTGTCTACCAGCTGTTTTCTGTAATACGCGGTTACTTCTTCCAGGTGATCGCGAAGTTCGGTGCTTTCATCCAGCATATCAAACAGCTCGATGCTGGCTCCCGCGATAGCCGGTGCCAGGGAATTGGAGAACAGGTACGGACGGCTTCTCTGACGCAGCAGATCGATGATCTCCTTACGTCCGGATGTGTATCCGCCAGACGCTCCTCCAAGTGCCTTTCCAAGGGTTCCTGTAATGATATCTACGCGTCCCTGTACTCCGCAGTACTCTGGTGTTCCGCGGCCAGTCTTGCCCACGAATCCAACTGCATGGCTGTCATCTACCATAACCAGTGCATTATACTTGTCCGCCAGATCGCAAACGCCCTGCAGGTTACAAATAATTCCATCCATAGAGAATACACCGTCAGTTGCAATCAATTTAATTCTTGCTCCGGCTTCATCTGCTTCTTTTAGCTTTGCCTCAAGATCCTCCATATCATTGTTTTTATAACGGAAACGTTTTGCCTTGCAAAGACGTACGCCATCGATAATGGATGCATGATTCAGTTCATCGCTGATTACTGCATCTTCTGCAGTCAGGATTGTCTCGAACAATCCGCCGTTTGCATCAAAACAGGAGGAATACAGGATGGTATCATCGGTTCCGAGGAAATCGGAGATCTTCTTCTCCAATTTTTTATGAATATCCTGCGTACCACAGATAAAACGTACAGAAGCGACACCATATCCTTTTTCGTCATAAGTCTTTTTCGCCGCCTCGATCAGTCTTGGATTGTCGCCAAGTCCCAGATAGTTATTGGCGCACATACACAGAAGCTCTCTTCCATCTTCCATCTTCACCTTTGCTCCCTGAGGAGATACAAAAGGCGCCTCGCCCTTGAATAATCCGGCCTCTTTAATGCCTTCCACCTCTGTTGAATAAATACTTAAGATATCGTCTTTACGTGCCATCGTTATCAACCTTCTTTCTTCAGATTCCATTTTTATCCTTTTAACAGTTCCAGTACTAGTCGTTAATGTGTGCCCAGTCCAGAATAACTTTTCCGGAAGATCCGGAGATCATCGCTTCGAATCCCTTCGCGAAATCCTTGATATCGAAATGATGTGTGATAATCGGAGAAATATCCAAGCCTGCCTGCAGCATGGTAGACATCTTATACCAGGTATCCCATACCTTTCTTCCGTAGATACCGCGCAGGTTCAGTCCGTTGAAGATCACCGTTTCCAGATCCACAACCGCATCGGTTCTTTGCAGTCCCAGAAGCGCAATGTTACCGCCATGCTTCATGTTGTGAATCATATCGGAAAGACCCGCCTGAGATCCTGACATCTCCAGTCCAACGTCAAATCCCTCTGTCATACCAATCTCTTTCATCACGTCTGAAAGCTTTTCTTCTCTCAGATTCACGGTTCTGGTTGCCCCAAGCTTCTTTGCCAGATCCAGACGGTATGGATTCAGATCTGTCACTACCACATGTCTTGCTCCTGAAAATTTTGCAATGGCCGCCGCCATACAACCGATAGGACCGGCTCCGGCTACCAGCACGTCCTCACCCAGCATATCATAGGAAAGCGCCGTATGAGTAGCGTTTCCGAAAGGATCGAAGATCGCATACATCTCTTCCGGAATATTCGGGTTACATGGCCATACATTACAGGACGGAATGACCAGATACTCGGCAAATGCACCGTTTCTGTTCACGCCGACGCCCTTTGCATCCTTACAGTTTTCCTTGTGTCCTTCCAGACAGTTCCGGCATTTTCCGCAGGTAATGTGTCCTTCTCCAGATACCAGATCCCCAATCTGGAATCCCCGGACGCCCGCGCCGACTTCTACCACTTCTCCTACATACTCATGTCCGGCCGTCAATCCGATCGGAATTGTATGCTGCGCCCAGTCGTTCCACTGCCAGATATGTACATCCGTTCCACAGATCGCTGTTTTGTGAATCTTGATCTTCACATCATTAGGACCCACTTCCGGAATTGGTACACGTTTCATCCATAATCCCTCTTCCGGTTTTTCCTTCACGAGTGCCCACATTAATCCATCATTTTTTTCGCTCACGTTAAGTCCCTCCCGTTTTCTACCGTCTCCCCAGACGATTATATTATTCGTTGTCATTATATCACTCATCATTACCATATACAATGGATTTAAAAAGATTGATGTGTACAATATGCCAATTTATTTGTACGTTTGAAAACTTTTACAGGTTATTATTTACAAATCATGTTGGATTCTTTATAATTCTATTTAGCATTATTAACATATTGGGGAACCAAAATCAAAAAGAAAGAGAGGGTGTGGATATTTAGCTAAAAAATATCCACGAAAAGACAACATGAAAGAAGCTTTTAAGAAATGGAACAGCATCAGTCTGGTAAAACGGATCATCTGCGGACTGATCATCGGTATCATCCTGGGTCTGGTTATACCTCAGGCCTCCGGAATCTCAATCCTTGGGGACTTGTTCGTCGGCGCGTTGAAGGGCGTAGCTCCAATCCTGGTATTCTTCCTGGTCATGAGCGCGTTGTGCCACATGGGCAAGGGACAGAAGACGAATATGAAGTTTATCGTATTCCTTTACATTCTGGGCAATCTGGTTTCTGCATTCTGCGCAGTCATCGCCAGCTACATCTTCCCGATCACACTGACGTTCTCTGAGAGTACCAACACCGCAGACGTAACACCTCCAAGCGGAGTTACAGAAGTACTGACCAATCTTCTGATGAATCTGGTAGCCAATCCTGTAGACTCTATTGTAAATGCAAATTATATTGGTATTCTTGCCTGGGCCATCATCTTCGGTATTGCGCTGAAGAGTGCAAATGAAGGCACCAAGAACGCGCTGGAGAATATCTCCGATGCAGTATCCACCGCAGTAAAATGGATCATCAGCTTTGCTCCATTCGGTATTATGGGTCTGATCTTTACCACCATCTCCGAGCAGGGTCTGGACGCACTGTTAGGCTACGGACAGCTGATTCTGGTTCTGGTAGGAACCATGGCTGTGGTAGCGCTGGTTATCAATCCGATCATCGTATTCCTGTGCATCCGCAAGAATCCTTATCCGCTGGTATTCACCTGTCTGAAAGACAGTTTCATCACAGCATTCTTCACCAGAAGCTCTGCTGCGAATATCCCGGTTAACATGGAACTCTGTGAAAAGCTTGGACTGGATGAAGATACATACTCCATTTCCATTCCTCTGGGTGCCACTGTAAACATGGCCGGAGCCGCCATCACCATTTCAACTATGGCATTGGCAGCGGCAAATACACTTGATATTAAAGTTACTTTCGGAACCGCACTTATCATGTGCGTATTGGCGGCAGCCAGTGCGGCAGGTGCATCCGGTGTTGCCGGAGGATCTCTGCTTCTGATTCCTCTTGCCTGCAGTTTATTCGGTATTCCGAATGATATCGCAATGCAGGTTGTCGGCGTTGGATTTATTGTAGGCGTGGTTCAGGATTCCTGCGAGACAGGTCTGAATTCCTCCTCCGACGTTCTGTATACGGCAATCGCAGAATTCCGCGACAGAAGACGTCATCCGGAACGTTACGCAGACAAAGAAAACGCATAAAAGCATATCACAGAAATCCCGGGGAATCCCCGGGATTTCTTCATGCCCAAAAATGCCGTCCCAAAAGGGACGGCATTCTGATCGTTCCTACCATTCAAATTTCTTCTCGAAATATTTCTCCAGATCTTCGATCTTCACTCTTTCCTGCTCCATGGTATCTCTGTCACGAACGGTTACTGCTCCATCTTCTTCAGACTCAAAATCATAAGTGATACAGAACGGTGTTCCGATCTCATCTTGGCGGCGGTAACGTTTTCCATTATTTCCTCTCTCGTCTAATTGTCACTTGTATTTGTTAGACAGCTGTGCATTTATCTTCTCCGCGCCCTCGCTCTGCTTCTTGGACACTGGCAGGATTCCTATCTTCACCGGTGCCAGCGCCGGATGGAAATGAAGAACGGTTCTTACATCTCCGCCTTCCAGCTCTTCCTCATCATATGCGCTGCACAGGAACGCCAGTACCATACGGTCCGCTCCCAGAGAAGGTTCAATGACATAAGGAACATATTTGATCTTCTTCTCATCATCAAAATAAGTCATATCCTGCTTGGATACATTCTGATGCTGTGTCAGGTCGAAATCGGTTCTGTCAGCAATTCCCCACAGCTCGCCCCAGCCGAACGGGAACAGGAATTCCACATCTGTGGTGGCCTTGCTGTAATGGCTCAGCTCTTCCGGAGAGTGATCACGGTAACGCACTTCTTCTTCCTTCAGTCCCAGCGTTTTCAGCCAGTCCAGACAGAACTGTTTCCAGTATGCATGCCATTCCAAATCTGTATCCGGTTCACAGAAGAACTCCAGCTCCATCTGCTCAAATTCTCTGGTACGGAACGTAAAGTTTCCAGGCGTAATCTCATTACGGAAGGATTTACCGATCTGGCAGATACCGAAGGGAATCTTCTTTCTGGAAGTACGCTGTACATTTTTAAAGTTCACAAAAATCCCCTGAGCAGTCTCGGGACGAAGATATACCACACTCTTCGCATCTTCTGTTACGCCCTGGAAAGTCTTAAACATCAGATTGAATTCCCGGATCTCTGTAAAGTTATGCTTACCGCAGGTAGGACATGGAATCTGATGCTCAGCAATGTAATCCTGCATCTTTTCATGACTCCATCCATCGATGCTGTCTCCGATGTCCAGGCCGTGCTCATGGGCATAATCTTCGATCATCTTATCTGCGCGGAAACGTTCATGGCACTCGCGGCAGTCCATCAACGGATCACTGAATCCACCCAGATGGCCGCTGGCAACCCATGTTTGGGGATTCATCAGGATCGCACAATCCACACCCACATTATACGGAGATTCCTGTACAAATTTCTGCCACCAGGCTTTTTTTACATTGTTCTTCAACTCTACGCCAAGGTTTCCGTAGTCCCATGTATTTGCAAGCCCGCCGTAAATCTCAGACCCCGGATATACGAACCCTCTTGATTTGGCCAATGCCACAATTTTTTCCATAGTCTTTTCTACCATACCCTCTACCTCGCCTTCTGAATAGTATCATAATTGTTAATAATTATACAGTCTGAATCCCCTGTTTTCAAGTGCTATTCTACAATTGTTTCCAGGATTTCCAGGGATTTGAATTGTTTGTCTATATATTTCTTCATATACGCCCGCATCAGATCAGACAGCTGCTTTTCCACTTCCTCCTTAACCACAAATGTATATAACTTTTCAACAGGAGACGATACAATATACTGAAGCGTGTACAGTGTAGACGGCAGAAGCTTTACCCCGTCTTTTTCCAGATACCCGCAGCTGCCGCAGAGGATTCCGCCTCTGCTTACGCTGAAATAATACTCTTCCTCCTGCTTCCCGCAGAAAACGCAGGAAAAGACCTGGGGACCCTCTCCATTCACCGTTACCGCCTTCAGCTCATATATGTACCGTACCAGCCGGTTAGGAATATGCGGATTGGTCAGAGCCCTCAAAGTCTGGTACAGCAGCTTCAGAAGCTGCGTTTCATCGTTGCCCTCTCTGGCATAATAAGCAGCAATATCCATGAAGTAAAACCCATAATAAGCCCCTTCCATATCTATCCGCAGTTCCGAAAAAAAATTGGAAATAGAGGCCGACACCACTGTATATGATGTCCGCCCCTCGTAAACCGTGAACTGACCAAAAGAAAAAGGTTCCGTCACACCCATCAGCGCATTCCCGCTCTTCCTGGCCCCTCTGGCAAATGCTGATATTTTTCCCCTCTCCTTTGTCAACAGCACAATCCGCTTATCATATTCTCCCACAGGCGCCGCTGTCAGCACCATTCCTGTAAGCACCATCTGATTCAAGGCTTGCGATCCTTTCCTTTTCATGGCGCTCCATCACTTCCCGGCAGAGCGCCATTCCTTTATAATACAGATAATCTGTGACCTTTCCCGTTTCCAGGAAACGATTCCAATATTCCTCTTCCACAAGCATCACCTCATCCTCTGTTCATTAAATAAAGTTATAAGATTAGGTTCTCCCATGGAAGGTTCTTTTTATTCCTCTTCCCGATATCCAAAATTTTTCATCAGAAATTCACTATCCCGCCAGTCTTTTTTTACTTTTACCCAAAGCTTGAGATTTACCTGGCAATCCAACATTTTCTCAATCTCATACCGGGCTGTGCTTCCGATCTTTTTCAACATATTTCCTTGTTTTCCAATAATTATCCCCTTGTGAGAATCCCGTTCGCAGATAATCGTTGCATCGATATGCATAATCTTGTTTTTTTTCTGCATACGCTCAATAGCCACCGCAATTCCGTGGGGGATCTCTTCCTGCAGGCTATGAAGTGCTTTTTCACGGATCAGCTCTGCTACAATCTGCCGTTCCGGCTGGTCTGTCACCGTATCCTCATCATAAAACTGAGGTCCGTAAGGAAGATATTTCATAACCGCGTCCACCAATACATCCGTATTGTCTCCGTTCCGGGCTGATACCGGAACGATATCTGCAAAGTCCAGAATATCCTTGTAAGCTGCGATCGCCGGCAGCACTTCTTCTTTCTTCACACTGTCAATCTTGTTGATCACCAGGATTACCGGCGTATTCACCTTCTTCAATTGACGGGCAATATGCTGTTCTCCCGCACCGATGAACGTAGTCGGCTCCACAAGCCAGAGAATCACATCCACCTCTTTGAGCGTCCGCTCCGCCACATTTACCATATATTCTCCAAGCCTATTCTTGGCCTTGTGGATCCCCGGCGTATCTACAAACACAATCTGACCCTTCTCCGTAGTCAATACCGTCTGGATCCGGTTCCGGGTTGTCTGAGGTTTATTCGAAGTAATGGCAATCTTCTGGCCAATCAGATGATTCATCAATGTGGATTTCCCCACATTGGGGCGTCCGATCAAGGTAACAAACCCCGATTTAAAATCATTTCTCATAGTTCCTCCTGCAATTGGGGACGTAGCAAAACGCAAAAAGTGTACGTCCCCGGTTAAAATTTTGTCAATGTGTCGAACAGTTCTTTTTCTTCCTGTATTTTTTCTTCACTGCCTATCACGCACAGCTGACCGGCCGCCATCATGGCTTCTACAATTTTCGCCAGTTTTCGAATATCTTCCTGTTCTGCGTCCAGAATCTGGTTTCTTTCTTCCCGGATCATCGCCTCACTGACTTTGTTCATATAGAGGTTCATGGACCGATCGCCTTTGGCTGACGGTGTCATGGGGTGATCAATGCCGCTCATAGTTCCAATGATATATTTGGTCATATCTCGTTCATTCACGGTAAAATTCCTCAGGTATTCCGCCACACCATCGTACACCTCCAGAGTCCGTTTCAGATTCGGATCCCGGTAAGATACAAAGTATCCTTCTCCGATCCGGTTGAAGCTGCTCATGCAGCCGTAGGCTCCGCCTTTGACGCGGATATTCTGCCACAGATAGTCATAGCTCAGGATCACTTTCAAAATCTGCAATGCTCCGGTATACTGTTCTCCTCCATCGATGAAGTTGCCGCACCGGGCCACGTACTGTACCTTGGAAGCGGTCTTGAAACCTTCATTTTTCTTTTCACAGTGCAGGATGCATCTTCCTTCCTTCACCGGTGTGGTAAACAGCCGTTTTTTCAGTTCTTCCAACATGGATTCCAGTCCTCTGAGACCGTCTTCCGCCGCTGTATAACTGACCATCATGTTGTCCGGACGGAACAGCCGCCGGCAGAGCTGCTGCAGCTTCGCTGTCAGATCTGCTTTTTCTTCGTCAAAATGCTCTTCCAGCTCAGCCACCTTCTCATAGAATCCGATCCCGTTGGTTAAATCTTTGAGTCTGGCAGACGGAGACGCATAGGACATGCCCCGCAGTACTGCCGTCGTATGACCGGAAGACTGGAACTTCATCAGCAGCCGGGACTTGAGCATAGCCAGGATTTCTTTGATCCGCTTTTCATCGGTCAGTTTTGACTCTGTCAGGATCTCGCCCATCATGGCAAATACCACCGGCAGCTTTTCATACAGCGCCTTCCCCTTAATCTCGAAAGTTGCCCGGAATTCTTTTTCTTTTACCTTGGTCACATCGGGATACAATTCCAGCGAAGTGCCGATGCCGCCCGTGTGTACATTGATCTCATTAAATAGTTCGCCATATTCATAATGGTTCGTGTCAATGATTCCCAGCACCGATTGCAAAATACCCACATACGGAAGTAATTCTTCCTCAATCCCAGACATATCAAAGAGCAGATCCAGATATCCAATTCCATTCGTTTCGACCTCATGGAAGATGACCGGAACCCCGGCGACGGTCATCTCTTCATTGATGACCGGTTCGATATCTCTGGAAATATCTTCTCTGTGCAATACCGGAATCTTCTCCAGATCTTCTTCCCGGTCCGGTTCTGATTGGTACGCTTCCAGCGCATGTGTGCGGTCCACCAGATTCTGCTGTTCCTCCTTGGAAAGACTTTCCTTATAAGCCTCCAGCTTCTCTTCCAGCTCCTTCTCCATCCTTGCAGTTCTGCCTCGTTCCGGCTTCACCGTTACGATAGCCCCATGGGGATTATTCAGCAAATAAGTCTGTATCAAATCTTCAAAATATCCTGTATTCAGCTGCTTCTTCAAAAACTCAAAGGTGTCCAGCGCTTCCACATGAATGAAAGGCTTTTCATCGTCATAAAGCCAGCTGTCCATCATCTGAAGCCCGTACATCAGCCCCTTGGGATAGCTGCCAAAATCCGCCTCCCGGTACCGGAATTCATGATAATTGATGCCAGCTTCCAGTGCTTTCCGGTCGATTCCCTCCTTCGCCAGTCTGGACAGCACTGTCTCGATGATCTCTACAAAGGCTTCCTTTTGCTCCGGATTGGCATTTTTTGAGATCACGGAGAAAATAGGCTGGTAGATGCCATTGTCATAGGACCCCATAATATCCTTTCCGATCCCCGCGTCGGTCAGTTCTTTCTTCAGCGGAGCTCCCGGCGCCGACAAAAGCGCATAATCCAGGATCTGGAACGCGAGATACAGTTCCCGGTCCAGACTGGTACCAATGACTTTATTGTAAGAAAGATAGGTATTATCCGTCTCCGGTTCATCGCTTGCGATGGAATAAGACAGCTCCTTTTCTATCATCTTCTCAAATGGTTTTTGCAGTCGGATCCGGGAATCCACCTCAACGGCTTCAAACCGGCACAGATAAGTTTCATCCAGCCACCGCAGTTTTTCCTCCATATCTGCATCTCCATACAGATAAATATAGCTGTTGGATGGATGATAGTATTTCCGGTGAAAATCAAGGAACTGTTCATAAGTCAGATCCGGGATACACTCCGGATCCCCGCCGGATTCATTGGCATAGGAAGTGTCCGGGAACAGGGTATTAAGAATCACACGGTCCAGCACACTCTCCGGCGAAGAAAAGGCTCCCTTCATCTCGTTGTATACCACTCCGTTATAGGTCAGCTTATCCTCTGCAGATTCCAGACGGTAACTCCACCCTTCCTGGCGAAAGATCTCTTCATGCTCATAGATATTCGGATACAGCACCGCATCCATATAGACATGAATCAGGTTCTGAAAATCCTTATCATTGCAGCTGGCCACCGGATACACCGTCTTATCCGGATAGGTCATGGCATTCAAAAACGTGTTCAAAGAACCCTTTACCAGTTCCACAAAGGGATCTTTGGCCGGGAAATTGGCCGAGCCACAGAGAACGGAATGCTCCATAATATGCGGGACTCCCGTACTGTCGGACGGCGGCGTCCGGAAACCAATGCTGAACACCTTATTCTTATCATCATTCTCTACCACCAGCACCCTGGCATGGCTTTTCTTATGACGGAGCAGATACCCCCGTCCATGTATCCCTCTCAGTTCCTCGCAGGCTTTTAATTCATAGGATTTCAGATTTTCTATATTCATACGATTATTTGTAAATCTCCTTTCCTCAATTCTTCAATATACATATACACTCCTCACCGCCTCGTGTATATCTCTGTCTTCTAACATATTGTTTTATATTATAACATCTTTTCCCGGATGGTAGAAGATGGAATATCCATTTGATTCCGATAAGATTCATAAAATCATTTTATCCAATTTGGGTTCCAACTACAAGACAGCAATTCCGTAATTCAGGCATTATAAACTTATCATAGAAATAGAATTCAACGAAACAAAAATTCTATCCTCTCAAACAATCAATTTTTAAATTAAATTCAATAACAAAAGCGTCCCTGCGGCACGCTTCACAAGGAAAGTGCCACAAAGACGCTTCTTTTTCATCCACAATATTACCGGACATATACAAAAGTATTATTTTTATTAAACCTGTTCATTATCTGTCCGCAGTGATCAGCTTAATCAGGAACAGCGTTCCCACCATGAGAATGACGCCGATAGGCAGACAGATGAACGGATTCTGTACGAATCCTGCGATTACATAGGTTACAAAAGATACCGCTGCGCAGGTAACCGCATAGGGCAGCTGTGTGGTTACATGATTGACATGGTTGCACTGTCCTCCTGCCGAAGCCATGATCGTGGTATCGGAAATCGGGGAACAGTGGTCTCCGCAGACCGCACCTGCCATGCAGGCTGAGATAGACATAATCATCATATTTTCATTGGTTCCTGCAAATACAGCAACTACGATCGGGATCAGGATTCCAAACGTTCCCCAGGAAGTTCCTGTAGCAAACGCCAACAGACATCCTACAACGAAAATGATCGCCGGAAGCAGATTCACCAGACCGCCGGCAGCTGTTTCCATAACACCGGCCACGTATTCGGCCGCTCCCAGACTATCCGTCATGGCTTTCAGCGTCCATGCGAATGTCAGAATCAGAATGGCTGGAACCATAGCCTTAAAACCTTCCGGCACACAGCTCATAGATTCACTAAAACTCAACACACGTCTAACGGCATAGAATACAATTGTGATCACCAGCGCAAAGAAGCTTCCCAGCATCAGTCCCACTGAAGCATCACTTCCGGAGAAAGCCTCCACAAAGCCGGCCCCGGAGAA
>CASEIR010000040.1 GCA_949287925.1 uncultured Lachnospiraceae bacterium | reverse complement strand
ATGCGGGAGTCCCCTTTATATTCGCGGAATACGGATTTGGAGATGTCCCAGACGCGAAAGTGCGGATCAAGGCATTGTCTGAGCTTCTTGCGAGATATTAAGTTAATCTATGCATAGAAAAAAGGGGCTCAGCCCCTTTTTCATTTTAAAAAAATGAACTTATTTTTCTGCTTCTGAAGACAGCCATACTGCGTTTTCATACTGAGGATTATCTACAATATAATCACCATAAACATCATCGTCGCTACCCAGTAACAGCGGTCTCCACAATACGCTGTCAGCCTTGCCAGGTCTTTTCCGACTCCCAGCTTCTGCAATCCCCATTGTCGCTTTCTTGGAACTTTCCACTGTTTCCAGATGATTACTCTGAGTCTTGTCCTCAAATGTGCGTCTATCTTTGTCATTGCTGTTTTCATAGAGCCTAGGGCATAGTAGTTAATCCACCCTCTTGTCACCTGATTGATTTTCTCTATCTTACCCGTGACTGTTCCCGGTATTTTCCTACAGGTCA
The DNA here is from genome assembly GCA_949287925.1 of uncultured Lachnospiraceae bacterium. Classification (GTDB taxonomy): domain Bacteria; phylum Bacillota; class Clostridia; order Lachnospirales; family Lachnospiraceae; genus Merdimonas. Next base: position 3,060 of record CASEIR010000040.1, on the reverse strand, counting down.
ATCCTTTCAATCTGTCCTTGAACTTCTTCACAGATTCCTGATGGGGTCTGCACTTCCATTTCTTCGTCTTGCTGTCCTTATGAAACCCGAAACCAAGATATTTTAGCTTCATCGGTCTTGTGATGTGGGTCTTGGTCATGTTGACCTTTAACCCCTGTTTCCTCTGTATCCAATCCGATACTGTCCGCATCACTCTTTTTGCACTCGATTCACTACGCCCCTTATGGACTTTCACCACAGACTGACGGCATGCCCGTCATACTACAAAAAGGTGATCGATTTAATCGACCACCCCTAAACCAAAATAACATATCTAACTTACTTCACAAACTCAATATTGGATATTGGTGTTCTTTATATCTGGCAGTAATTTGACTGTATTGCCTTTGCGTTTTGAATGACATTGATTTCAGATGCCTATCATTTTACGCTGCCTAATCAGCAGCTCTTTCTGTAAACAACGGAAGCCGTCAGCGTACCTGACAAAGCGAGCAGTACGATCCATACAGCTGCCGCATTGACATCTCCAGTCTTCGGAGCCGGCTTCTTGATCTGCACCGCAGTCCCTGTCCCTGCCGCCACTGTCTGTGCCGTCGTCTTTTTGACAACAGGCGTTTTTTCTTCGGCCACCGCCTCTTTCGTATCAGTATTTTCCTGCTTCTCCACTGCTGCACCAGTCATTGAGGAATCTTCCTTATTATTCTCCGGCGTTGTATCCGGTTCTTCCGGTATCACGTCTGGCATCGTGTCCGGCACCTCCGGTGTCACGTCAGGCATTGTGTCCGGTTCTTCCGGCGTCTCGTCCGGTGTTGTGTCCGGCTCTTCCGGCGTCTCGTCCGGTGTTGTGTCCGGCTCTTCCGGCGTCACATCAGGCATTGTGTCCGGTTCTTCCGGCGTCTCGTCCGGTGTTGTGTCCGGCTCTTCCGGCGTCTCGTCTGGTGCCGTGCCAGAAGCGCTGCCCGTATTCACGACACTGACATAATCCGCAGAAATATATGCATACATCGCCTCAAAATCATATTCTTGTCCGGATGATATAGACTGGCGGTCCTGGGAGAGGACTGCGTCGCTCTGGATCCTGTAAAATCCTGCTGCTGGTTCAGCATCCAGGATCAGCACTGAATACGCCGGCTGAGTCCCTGTCCTGTACAGAATCTTTGATGACGTATTGCCAGCACTCCTCACATTCACGCTGGTGTAGTCTGCAGCGTCAGTTTCCTTGATTCCGAGAGTATATACCTGGCTGTCTGTGCTGCCGCCAAGACGGTCAAGTGTCCAGGCAATATTTGCCGCCTTCTCGCCCCAATAAGGATCTGAAGCGTATTTTACGTTGATTCCGCTGGCCTTGTTGCCGAGGAAGCCGCCAAAATATCTCCAGTCATTCGGATTCAGATATCTTCCTGACATATAGCCGGCTGCAAACTGGCGGATGCATTCCTCTACGCTCGCATAGGTGTCTGCACTTGTTCCCGGAGACGAATCAACTGCATTCAGTCCAAACAGATTGTTCTTATTCATGCAGATACCGCTTGTCCCCCAGGCACTCTCGTTGGCTGCTACTCCCGCCATCAGAAGCGCGTTGACGCCGTAAGCATCCTGATATTTCACCATCACAGAGCCTGTGTCCCTCATCTTGGAGCTGGCTGACACTTTTCCGTTGATGATGCTGTTCAGGCTGTCTGCGCTGTACCCAGTCCTGCTCCTAAACGGCAGGTACTGGAAATAATTATAGTAAGGAGCATCCGGATTCACAGAGTTCCCTCTGGAACCATTCTGGTAGTCCTGCAGCATCGTCATGTAGTCAGAGTAAAAATAATGCCCGTCATAACTGTAATATGTCCCCCCCTGTTCCAGGAATGCCGGAGCCGATCCATTGTCCAGAGAAGAAAGCGCACTCGACAAATTCATATTCTGCGATATGTAATGGATCAGTCTCCCATTTGACACTTTATAATGGCTGACAGAAGCTGCAGATGAAAAGTCTACTACCTGCACATCCCCCTCTGCGACCCATCCTACCACGCCGGAAAGCATGAATTTTACCTTTCCGCCGCTCGTGCCTAGGTATGCGGCGTCTGCTCCATAAGCGCCATTCGTATAACCTGTCTCTCCCGTAGCTTCATCGGTATAGTAGGTCACCGCATTTCCTTTCGTCCGGAAGTTCACCACTTTCGCACCGCTGCTCATACGGGAATAAAGCGGAAATCCACTCTCTTCAACAGTGCCTTCTGAATCATCCAGCGTAAAAATACCTCCGTTCTCATCCATTCCTGTAACTGTCTCAAACCGCTGGCTGTTTTCATCCTGAAGCTCAGCCGCTGCAGGCTGCTGCTCCCCTGCCAATTCCTCTGCACCGCTTTCCATGCCCGGCGCAGCTGCCAGTATCATGCACATGGAAAGCATGCATATCAATAACTTTGATTTTCTGATCATTCTGTACCAATCCTCCTTATAACTGTTCATACTAATAGGGAATAATGGTATCATACAGAAATCTGCCAGCGCAAGCAGTTTCTTACATTTTTCACTGGATATTTCAGGAAACCGCATCCGCTCTGCCCTTTTTCCGCCTCTCTCCGAAAACAAAAAAGCCCGGAAGAGCCTGAAAACAATAGCTTTCTGGACTTCTTCCGGGAATGCTCAATGCCGCTGGCCGGACTCGAACCGGCACGGGGTGAACCGCTTGATTTTGAGTTTTCGGGACAATCCCGAACCTGCTACCCTCTATTGGAACTAACTGAACTTTTCGGACACCTTCCGCGATGCTAAAAACAGCTGAAACACTGATAAAATCGGCATTTCCAGAACAAAAGCCTTAAAAACCGGGCATTTCCCAGCCATCCAAATTCAAACCGCTTTGGAGCTGATTTTGAGCCGTCTGCGGGATGTTGAAGGGATGTGCGCAGGATGCCCACGAACCTAATTATGATTCTTTTGTTACTACCGTTTCGATACAAAAGTCATTGTAGCAGTTTTACCCGCTGTTGACAATACGTTTTTTGGGAGCTGATACAATGAAAAACCGAAAATACTACGAACAGCTTTACACGGATTATCCCA